>JAFYKU010000025.1 GCA_017537405.1 Clostridia bacterium | reverse complement strand
TTGTGATTGGTCGTAGTCAAATTGTTGGAAGACCAACAGCTTTGTTGTTGACTAATCAAAATGCGACTGTGACAGTCTGTCATCGCCGTACCAAAGATTTGGCACAATACACGCGCATGGCTGATATTGTTGTGGTGGCAGCCGGAAGCCCAAAACTATTAACTGCGGATATGGTCCAAGACGGTGCGAGTGTAGTTGATGTGGGTATTAATCGTTTAGCTGATGGAAGCTTGGTAGGCGATGTTGATTTTGATACAGTGGCGAAAAAAGCCGCAGCGATAACTCCTGTACCTGGTGGGGTTGGGCCCCTGACAATTGCTTTCTTGTTAAAGAATATTGTGACTGCGTATGGCTTGCAGCACGGTTTGTAAAGCAGTTAAAAATGTTTTGATGTCTTCCAAAGTATTATTCATACCAAGACTGATGCGCAGAACTTGCTTTTGTTGTTGGGGTGTGAGTTTCATGGCATCCAGTGTACGATTGCCTTTCGCATGAGAAGCGCAAGCTGAACCCAGTCCAACATAAATATCTTGGGCAGATAAAGCATTCATCACAGTTTCACCAAAAATGTTAGGTAGTAAAATATTGGTGATGTATGGATTATTATTGATGCCATTGACTTGACAGTCGTTAGGTAAATTTTGAATTAAATAGTCGTGAAGTTCGTTGACATTGGGGCAAGCAAAATTTTGTGCGGCGGTGGCAAGTCCCACAATGGCGGCGTGGTTTAAAGTTCCGTGTGGTTGTTCAATGTTAATACCTTGACGCAGCCACAAAGCGCCAACTCCTTTGGGACCATGAATTTTGTGTCCGCAAATAGTTACGCTGTCAAAACCGAGTTGTGTAACATCAAAATCAAATTTACAAAAAGCCTGTGAAGCATCCGCGTGGATATGGACTTTGGGGTTGCACTTGCGGACTGCTTCGACAATGGCGGCAGCATCTTGATAAGTGCCGATGTCACTGTTGACTAAGCTAAATATAAAAAGCGTAGTATTGTTGTTAATTAGATTGGGAATAGCTGCTAGATCTATGCGACCGTCACGGAGTAAAGGAACAGTGTGAACTGTGCAACCGCGGTTGCTGCGTTCTTTGGCTGCTAAGTAAATGGAAGTATGGTCGCCAGCGGTAATCACTAATTCTTGTTGGGGGCGACGGAGACTGTGGTCCATGATTAAATGATTAGCTTGGGTTGCAGTGTTAGTAAAAAGTAGTTGTCCCCCGACAGCATGTAATTTCTGCATTAATATGGTGCGGGCTTGTTCGACGGCTTGAGCAGATTGGATACCACCTTTATATAATGTGTTAGCGTTGTAAAAAGTGTTTTGTTCAATGTTTTGCATTGCTTGCCATACAGTTGGGTGAATTTTAGTGGTAGCGGCATTATCTAAATAAATCATGATGATTAAATTATAATATTTGACGGAATTTCGTCAAACACATATAATTGAATTTGTGTTAAAGATAAATTATGTGAAGGGTTATCAAGTCGGTGAAAGGGTCGAAATTCCGGCTGCAGAAGATTTATTGTCGAGTTATAATGATTTCTATGCGTCTAATTTGGAGTTTTATCAAGGACGCATGAAGAAACAAAACGCTGTCGAAAACGAAGTAGTTGCGTCAAATATTGAAGCTGAACCAGAAATGGATTCTCAATTGGAAAACCAGATTAACAGTGAAGTTGAAACTTTCTCAAACTTATGGGGGAGTTTAGATTTTGCGACCGCGACTTTGGTTGGTTTAGATATTGACTGGGATTCTATTCAAGAAAAATTGTTAGCGGAACAAGAAAAACAAATGACACCCGCAGAAAGTGCTTTGGCTCCGGTAGCGGAACAATTACGCAAGGTTGCCAGCGTTTTGGCGTTCTCAGAAAGAATTGTGACGCGTTTGCGCCGTAAAGCTGTCGGTAAAGAAATGATTGATTTAATGGTGCAAGGTTTTGAAACTTTGTTAGCGCATGTCGTAGAGCGTAATATTGAAATGCCAGAATTAGACGGCGTAGAAAATAAAAAAATCATGAAGTTAAAAACGGTCGATGCAATTATTGATTATGCAAATCGTTTATTCGTTTTAGGGAGATAATTAAGGCATGAAAGTATGTGTGTGTGGTGGAACTAATCCGGCAACCAATGTTAAATTTACCGAGTGCGTGCGCCGTATTGGGGAATTATTATGCGATCACGATATGGAATTAATTTGGGGCGGTAATCGTTTTGGCGTCTTGGCTACGATTCATCAAGTTTATGTGGAACGCAATAAACCAAATACTTTGTATTTACCCAAGACTTACATCGATGATTTGAACGGCATGACAACTGATAAAGTTGTAATTTTGGAAACCATTGGTGAACGCCAAGATGCTATGTCACGCAATAGCGATGCGATTGTTTTTGTTCCCGGTGGTATTGGTACGATTTATGAATTCTGGGCGAGTGTGGAAGCTTTGCGTTCGGGTGAAATTAATACTAAGTTATTCCTGTACAATTTTGAAGGCTTCTACGATAAACAAATTGAGTTCTATGATTTTATCAATCAAAATGGTTTTACCAAAACGGGTATGGGGGGCAGTCCTTACAAAATGAAACCTGAAGATTTGTTCACCGTGGTAGAAACGCCGGAAGCACTGATTAAAGAATTGTTGAAAATTAAAAAATGATAAAAGTAAAGAAGTCCTGTGCGGACTTCTTTTTTTGTAAAAAGTGTTTTGAAATTAGCAGCAGGGATTGCAACGGAATTTACACAAAATATCTTTACCGAAGACGATAAACAAAATGATTAAAGTGCAAAGGTCTAAACCGAAGAAGCCACCTTTTAAGATGACCATTAACAAAATAATCATCCATAAAACATCGCAACTGGTGCTACATTTTTTTTGTTTTGGGGTTTCATTGCAGTTGCAATCGCAGCAGTTACCGCCCATTCCTTTTAAGATTTCATCAAACATTTTCTCTTTCTCCTTAAATTATGTAGGACAACCGGCGCGCCATTCTTTTGTGAAGTTTTGTTGTCCTAAGTCATGATATGGAATAGGGGGGCGATTTGTTAAAAATTCTTGCATTTTTATATTGAAAAATGTTATCATATTACTATGGAAAAAATTTGGAATATTACAATTGAATTTTTGGCAAAAATTAATATGTTAATTCCGTTAGTATCAATCTTGTGGGCTGGTATCGGATTGGTCGGTATTGTATTAATTTTGTCAATTACAGGTTGCGCTTTGCGTAAACGCTTAGTGCCACAATGGTTAATGTGGGGCTATTTCATTTTCGCGGCAATCGTAATTTTTGCACAGGCAAACAACGATATTTTTAAAGTAGTTGCTTACATCGAAGTTCCGTTCTTGGTTGTTTTAGTTTGCTATTTCTTGCGTATGTTATTTTATCGTCGTCCGCGTTACACCTATGTAGAACGCACAGTTGCTGTTCGCGAAATTGCAAAAAATGATGCGAAAGAAATTCCAGCGGTCAATAACACTGTTGTTATCGAAACACCGGCAGCGACTTTGGTCGAAGAAGATGATGCTATCAATATCGATGAAACAATCGTAGAAGCAAAAGCGGAAGAAGAAAACAAAGCAGAGGAAGTTACAGCGGAAGTAGAAGCTGTAAACGAAGAAGTTGCAGAAGAAGAGGAAGTAACTCCTGTAATGGAAAACACAGTTATCGAACCAGTAGTGGAAGAAGTTAGTGCTGTGGAAGAAGTAAACGAAATTGAACCTGTAGTAGAAGAAAACGAAGTTCAGGTTGAAGAACCAGTAACTATGGAATTACCGGCGGTAGAACCGATTGTCGAAAAAGAAGAACCACGCGAACCTGAATTTGTGTCTCCAGTTAATACGACACCGCGTCCATCTATGACAACCGCGCGTCCAGCAACAACCAGTGCTTTTAGTCGTCCAACTGCAACTAGTTCATTGTTCGGCAGTCGTCCATCCACCAGCGCAACAACTGCGGCTCCGCGTCCAAGCGTTACATCGGCGGCTCGTCCAACTACAACAAACACAACGACGACAACACGCCCAACATTAAGACCGTATGCTTCAATGTTGGGAACAAGACCAACAAGTACAACCAGCACGGCTGCAACTACAAGTTTTGTACGCCCAACCAGCAATCTGGGAACAACGACAGCAGCAAAGCCGCGTTCAACAGATGAAATCATGGCTGCGATTGAACGCTTGCGCGCAAGTATGAAAAAATAATCTAATTTTAATTAATTGGGTTGATTGTATAACCGTCGGAGGTATCATTTATTTGGTAACCTGCGGCGGTTATTTTATTGCGAAGTTCATCGGCTGTTTGCCAGTCGCGTTGCTTTTTGGCTTGCAAGCGTTGTTCTGCCAATGCAGTGATTTCTGTAGGGATTGTTACGGTAGTTTGAGTTTCGGCAGCTGCTGCCAATGATAAGGATAATACTTGGTCAAATTCGTTTGTAATCAATTCGTAGATGTCTTTTGAATCTGGTTGTTTTAGAGCGGTGTGTAAAACGGCCAATGCCATTGGGGTGTTTAAATCATTGTTAATGGCATCGGCAAAAGATTGACGCAATTCGTTAATCACTTTAGGTGCTGTAGGTGTTAAAGCGGTGCGGTGGCGGCGTAGAGCCGTGACAATGTTACGATAATTTTCGCGGGCGCTGTTTAATGCCGTAAAGGTGAAATTAAGTACACTGCGATAAATGGTTTGCAACATTAACAAACGGACATGCATCGGGTCGTAACCTTTGGCAATTAAATCTTCAATGCTGTAAACATTGCCTAAACTTTTGCTCATTTTGCCGCCGTCAATGGTCATGAATTCGTTATGAAACCAGAAGTGGCACATTTTTTTGCCGGTAGCACTTTCGGTTTGAGCAATTTCGTTGGTATGGTGAACGGGGATATGGTCGACTCCGCCAGTATGAATATCAAACGGTATAGGTAAATATTGCATTGAAATGGCAGAGCATTCGATGTGCCAACCTGGACAACCCACGCCCCATGGCGAATCCCATTTTTGAATAGTATTGGGACTTACAAATTTCCAAAGTGCGAAATCGTTAATGTTGCGTTTTTCACCGAGTGCGACACGGGCACCACCGATATTGCCTTCCAGACTGCCTTTGGATAAATTGAAATAATTGGGGAAAGTGGAGGCATCAAAATAAATGCCGTCGCTGGTACGATAAGTGTAACCTTTTGCTTCCAATGTTTGAATCAGCTTAATCATGCCGTCAATACACTGTGTGGCTGGAACTATGTGCTTAGCTGGTGTGATGTTAAGGCGTTTGATATCTTGCATAAAAGTATCGGTAAATTTTTGGGCAATTTCTAAGGGGTGGAGTCCAAGTTTTCGGGCGGTGGTTTCGACTTTGTCTTCGCCGTCATCGCCATCACCAACTAAGTGCCCCACATCGGTAATGTTCATTACATCTTCGATTTGGTAGCCGTTAAAGCGTAAAGTTTTTTTTAAAATGTCGCCGCAGATATAAGCACGCATATTGCCAATGTGAGCGGTATTGTAAACGGTTGGTCCGCAAGAGTACATATGCACAACTCCGGGTTGAACCGTAGTGAATTCTTCTTTTTGTTTGGTCAAAGTATTATAAAGTCTCATATCTTCATTATACTTCATAAGATAAAGTATGGAAAATGAAAAAAGTGATTTGACGATGTTAAATCGGCGACAGCTTACTGTTACAGGGGTAAAAAAGATTAAAAGCAGTGCGCCGGAACAAATTGTTCTGGTGTTACAAAATGTTGGACTCGTGATTAATGGGTCTGATTTATTTGTAGAGTCTGCTAGTATTCAGACGGGGGAAGTAAGTATTGTGGGATTGGTAAAAGCTTTGCGATATACAGGCGTAACAGATAAGCGTAAATTTTCGTTCAAAAGTATGTTCCGTTAAGCATAGCCATAGTTGTGTTAGTTTTGATGAGCAATACGGCCTTAGTGCAAGTTTTGCAATTTTTAGTATTGCTTTTTTATTTATGGGTAGTTGTTGCCGCGTGTAGTGCGCGTGTGCATTTGCCAAAAACAAAAATTGAGCCAATATTTGATGTTTTATTGGTAGCAATTTTATTGGTTTATGCGGTTGCATTGAAAATTATTTTCTCGACATAATAGTGGTAGTAGGTTATAATACTGGTAACTATGGGGATGGTAAATCAACTTTTAGCTAGTGAATATACAGGGGCAAAATTTATTGATGAATTAGTCGAAGTTTTGACCATGATTATGGCTGTTGTTGGTATTTTATTTATTTTGTATGCCGTTTATATAGCTTATTTGTTTTTTACGGCATCTGATGAAGGTAAGCGTAAAAACGCGAAAAGTCGCTTGATTAAGGTGCTGGCTTCGATTTTGATTGTTTATGCTTTAGCAACTTGTTTAAGGGTTATTGATGTAAACTTTACATCTATCGAAAAAAATAATACGACTGGAAACAGCGATGGTATTAATTGGGATAAAATTAATTATGAGTATTCGGAAATACCTGTTTTGGAGATTTCCACAACAGACATAAAAAAATTAACTCTTAATGCAGCCAATTTAAGAATTAAAGGTGGCGCTACACTTGGTGGGGCAAAGTTTACAAGTTTTAAATTTGTCGGTTTGGATAGTACAGATGTGTTGACAAGAAACGATGCAGTTAAAAAGCCAACAGATTCTGAATATTCAATTATTGGTGGAAGTTTTATTTATTATTATAAAGCACCCGCAAAAGGGCAAGGTCCTGTAGATGAAAACGGAGATATGAGTCAAAAAACTTATTCTTTGGACATTAATGTAGGAAATAAAACAGAGACTAAATCTGTGGTTTATGCGACCGCAACTTTTGAATATGCGGGTGTCAAAGATTGCGTCGTTAACTTTTTCGTAGAGTTAAAATTTAAGAGTTCAGATGTAATAAACAAGAATATGGGTAATGTTCCGGAAGGGGCATTGTAACATGTTTGACGGTGTTGGGTTGCTATGGTAGAATGTTGCATGGAAAAAAATGATCAAAAGAAATTGGTAGACGAAATTTGTGCGGCGATTGCAAAGCAATTGCGCAAACCGGTAGCCGAAGTTACCGCAGACAAAAAATTAAAAGATGATTTAAATGCCGATAGTTTGGATTTGGTAGAATTGATGATGAACTTGGAAGAACGCTATAACATCACAATTGCTGATGAAGATTTAGGTAAATTGCAAACAATTCAAGATGTGGCAAATTACATCGAAAAAGTTATGAAATAAAAACTTGTCAGTTTGACATATAGATAGTTGTGTCGGTGACTGGAACAGTGTTATGGTTTTTATTAGGCGGCGGGTTTGTTGGACTCGGTGCCTTTTTTTTATGGCGGCTGTGCGGTGGTAATAAGGTGTGGCAGATAGTTGTTGCGGGGTTGGTTCCAGTTTGTATTTTGCTATGTGTGGCTGTCTTTGTGAAGCAAATATCAATGGCGGTTGGTTTATTGTGGGGGACTGTTGCAGTCAATCTAGCCCTGTGTGGGTTGATAAGTTTATGTTTTGGCCTGCGTTTGGAACGCAGTGACTGGCTATTGTTGGTTTGGTTGATTTTAGGGATTGGTGGTTGCCATTTATTAAGTGGCAGCGGTTATATTGGTGTGTACAGTGGTTTGGGGTTGCTTATTGTCGGTTTCATCGCGTTGTGGATGGGTGGCGGTAGGCAGCGTGTAAATAGTTGTAGTGGAAAGTGGCGTTTGGGAAAATGGCTGGGTTTGGTTGGCGTGCTTGTAATGTTGATGGTTGGAGCCTGGCTGTTGGTTTCACAACGAACGGTGGTGAGTGCGGTGTGGGGGTGGCCAGTAAGTTTGTTTGCGGTTGGGTGTTTAAGTTTATTTTTAGGGGTGATGCATTGTGCGGGAATTTGTTTTGGTAAGTCCATGTCAAAGCAGCAAGTGTTGCGTGGCTTAATGTGGGGGAATGTTTTATTAGTAACATTTGGAATGGGATTATTGAGTGTAGTGCAAGGTGGGTTGCGTTTGGCGTCTAGTTTGCACGAGTTAGTGTTGCCGTGGTGTGTTGGTGTGGCGCTTATTACTATTATGGGTGTGTATTTACCCAAAAAAACCACCCGCTGGTGGGGTGGTTTGGGAGTTATTTTGTATTTAGTTCTTATTGGCAGTTTACTGATGTATTAATTGTTGAGTAATTGAATTAACGCGGGGAGATTGTTGAATGGGTAATCCAATTGTTCGCCAGTTTGTAGATTTTTTACGCGTAAAGTTCCATTGTTGATTTCATCTGTGCCGATAACGGTAGCATATTTGATTTGGGTAGCGGCTGCGTATTCCAGAGCTTTACCGACTTTTGGTTTGGCTGTCCACAGCATTGTTGGAATACCTGCTGCGCGTAATTGATTGGCTAAGGCGTGACATTGCGGATTGGTATTCATGGGAACAATCAATAATTTAATTGGATTAATCGCGTTTGGTGCCGTAAGAACAGCGGTAATTGGTTCTAAACCGAAAGACATTCCAACTGCTGGGTATGCAATACCGGAGCCAACAAAATTCGTAATAATTTGGTCATAACGGCCGCCGCCGCCTAATGAAGATGTATATTGGCCGCGTGCGTCAAAGACTTCCCACACGACGCCCGTATAGACATTAAGTCCGCGTGCCAAAGATGGAGTAAACAAACAGTATTGTGTTAAATTGAGAGCAGTTAATTCGGACCATAAGTCTTTAATTTCTTTGATTCCAATGTTGTCTGGTAATAAATGCTCAAGTGCAGGTAAATCAAGTGTCACAGCGTTCAATAATTGATTGGCTTTATCTGCGGGTAAGAATTTGCTTAATTCGCTTAAAGTTTCTGCGTGAGTAACTTTTTTAATTTTATCTAAAATGCCAATAATCGCGTCATGGTTGTTGGTGACGCCTAAGTACTGCAAAAGTCCAATTAAAATTTGGCGGTGACCAATTTGAATTTGTGGTGTGATGCCAAGTTGTAGGTAACAAGTGATAGCGAGTTCGAGTAATTCGATTTCAATACCGCGACTGCTGTCGCCTACCACATCGACATCACATTGAATAAATTCACGCAAGCGACCAGCTTTGACAGGGCCATTACGGAAAACTTTGCCAATTTCGTATCGCTTGAAAGGAAGTTTTAAGCTGCGATTTAAAGCAATGTATTTACAGAAGGGGACCGTTAAATCAAAGCGCAAACCTAAGTCGCGCGCGCCTTGGTCAGACAGCGAATAAATTTCTTTGACGATTTCAGCTTGTTCACCGTATTTGTAGGTTAACAAATCGCGGTAGTTAAGCATTGCAGTGTCCAGTGGTTGATAGCCATATAGCTCAAAATTATGGCGCAATGTGTCGGTGATGCGATTGCGCAAAGTCATGACTGCGGGGTCAAAATCGGTGACGCCTTTTAAATTACGAATTACCATGTACGCTCCTGAATTTCTTTTATATCAAGTTTTTTGTAAAGGACGATGATGTCATCGCCTAATACTTCGTTGGCTAACCAAGATTGGACTTTGGCGGTGCCGTTTGGAATAAAGTATTTTAACATTTTGGTTGCGGCACGAATAACAGCAACACATTCAGCAATGACTTGTGGGTCTAAAGTTTTCCATGGGGTGTTATCACTAAACCATTTATTACCAAAAGCAACCAAAGACATTGCTGTGCTTAATGCACGACTGCATGCACCAGCTTCAATGAATTGGTTGAAGTCGAGTAGTGCTTGATCGATGTTTTGGAAAATCGTTGGATTTGGTTTCATGGCTGGGATTTTGCCATCAAATTTATTTTTAATGAAACTTAAGGTACGGTTGACTAAGTTACCGTAGTTATCAATTAATTCACCGTTGACGGTGTAGACAAAATCCTCAAAAGTGAAGTTTGTATCTTTTTTGTCGTTGGTGTTGCGTAAGAAATAGTAACGAATCATGTCGGCGTCAAAATTGTCAATTAATTGGCGGGCTGTAATGTAATTGCCCGTTGATTTAGAAATCTTTTTGCCGTTCATGGTTAAGTATTCACTACTAATAATATAGTCGGGTAAGTGCCATTGGTGTTTATTTTCAGCAAGAAGTAATCCCGGTAAAATCACGCTATGGAATGGAATGTTGTCTTTAGCGTGGACATAGTAGTGCCGTTTTGGGGTGTCATTATCATCTAATAAAAATTCTTGCCAATCAGGTTTAATCGCGTGGGTAGTGGATA
>JAFYKU010000024.1 GCA_017537405.1 Clostridia bacterium | reverse complement strand
TTATTTCGTGGTATAAATTATTTGCTAAATCATTTGGTTTTGGTCGTTGCTGTTATAGCGGGACTAATTGCTTTTTGCCTTGCTGATATGGCGATATATGATATAAAAGTGCAGAGTAATAATGCGCAAGTTACTTCAAATATTACTCAATATTTAGACAAAATAGGAATTAAAAAATTTATATGGAAGAGTAAAATTAAAAACAATTTAGCTAGTGACCTAGTTGAAAACTTTGAGCAAATTGCACATGCGAATGTGAAGATTGCGGGGAATACATTAGTTATAAATGTGGTTACAGCGGCTAATGAAAATTCTAAGATAAAAACTAATTTTTATGCAAAGTATGATGCAGTAATTAAAAATATTATAACTTATAGCGGCACAGCTTTGGTCACAGTGGGCGATGTCGTCAAAAAGGGGGATTTGTTGGTTGCTGATGCTTATCCCGACAGTGCGGTTATAACGGGCGAAGTCGCCTTTGTAAATGATGATGAAATTAGTCGGTTGGAAATTTGGATTATATAGTTTATACTGATAGTAACTTATGAAAGTTTTAGAGGCGGTTTGTCAAGTTTTAGAGGTTGATCCTTTAACGATAGAAGTCAATTATGCGTTTGTTTCTCCGCGTGAAATTCATGCACTTAATCAAAAGTTTCGCGGTGTTGACCGAGAAACCGATGTTTTATCTTTCCCGGACGGTGATATAAATCCGGAAACCAAGAAACAATTTATGGGAGATGTTTTGATTTGTCGCAAGGTTGCGCGCCGCCAAGCCAAAGAAATCGGACACAGTTTAGCCAAAGAAATTACTTTCTTGCAAGTCCATGGAACATTGCATTTGTTCGGCTATGATCATATTGACCCCAATGATGAAATAAAAATGCTTGGACTACAACGCAAAATTATGGCATTATTATCTTAATGGATTTTATTTTAAGTAAAGAAATCATTGCTAGTTTAATTAATACCGCAAAATCGTTCGCGGATAATGCTTATTGTCCTTATTCGGGAGTAGCAGTTGGTGCGGCTTTGTTGTGCAGTGATAATTCAATTTTTGGTGGTTGTAATATTGAAACGGGCGATTACTCAGCTCCATCATTTGGTGCTGGTGATACTGCTATTGCAAAAGCAATTAGTGAAGGACGCAACCAAATGATGGCGATGTGTTTATATTCAAAAGATCATTTGATTTATCCAAATGCAACCACGAGACAATATTTATGTGAATTTAACGGTGACATTAAAATTATTGTTGCCAATGATCAAACTTATGAAGTTATTGATAGCTTAGGTGCGATCTATTTATTTCCACCTGTCGTAAACGATGGAGATCAAAGATAACATGAGTTCAATACACAAGTGTGGAACAGTGGCTTTGCTGGGTGAACCAAATGCTGGTAAAAGTTCTTTAATTAATGCGCTCGTTGGTTGTCAAGTTGCTATTACAGCCCCTGTAGCAGGAACAACTCGCGATGCAATTCGTGGTATATTAAATACTAAGCAGTCACAAATAATTTTTGTCGATACTCCGGGTATGCAACGCGCAACAAACTTATTAGAGCAGAAAATGAATCGCATGATTTCTGGGGCTGTAAAGACAGCTGATGTAATTTGCTTTGTCCTTGATGTAAATCATATAACACAAAAAACTTTAAATAAGTTAGCTAACTATGAAGATTTTGGTGTGCCAGTAATTGTTGTTGTAACAAAAATAGATAATACGACGCAAGCAAAACTTTTTCAAGTTCTTGATCAATTAAAAAAGTATAGTTTTGTTAAAGAATTTGTTCCTGTTTCAGCGTATAAAAAAATTGGCACTAATACATTAATCGAATGCTTAGAAAAGTATTTACCTGCGGGTGAATCAATCTATGAAGAAGACTTATATACAGATACTAGTACACGAACAATGGCGGCTGAAACTATTCGCGAAGCAATTATTAACCAGTTGCATGATGAAGTTCCTACTGGTGTCAAAGTGGTGATCACTAAATATGAAAACGAGCAACGCACTGTCAATATTGATGCCGATATTATTTGTGACAAACCAAATCACAAAAAAATTATTATTGGCAACCGTGGAAATTTAATCCGTCTCATTGGAATGAAAGCGCGCAAAAACCTAGAAAAATTACTCGGACAACATGTTGTACTTCATACTTATGTTCTTGTGAGGGAAGGTTGGCGCAATCAATCTGAATGGCTTCAAAATTAATAGTATTTTTTATGTTTATTAATTAATTCTAAATATTGGTGTTCTAATGAGCGTAGTACGCGTTGAGCACTAATAACTGTGATGTTTGATTTTCTTAAAACATCAATTACATCTTGTGCATGTTCTGGTTTTAGGTTCACAATTACTTGGTCACCGCATAATCGAGCAGGGGTTTTAAAATTATCTTCAATTATTTTAGCAGCGTAATTAGGTTCTGCAACCGTAATACCCAACTTGGCAGAATCAAGTTCTCGAGAAATCATCGCGTTGTAAGATTGAATACTAATAATCATACCATCATCAATCACGCCAATCGTATCGCAAAATTCTTCAACTTGAGAAATTTTTGATGCTGTAATTAAAATTGATGTTTTTAGTTCGTTGCTGATTTTTTTTAGTAGTACTCGTAAATCTTTTGCATTAGTGTTTGATAAATTCACAAATGGAGCATCTAGGATTAAAATATCAGTGCGTAAAATTAATGGTAGGGCAATCTTGATTAAATCACATTCTTCTGGGGTTAGACGCGAAATTTTACAATGTAGTTTTTTTCGTAAATTAAACAAGCTTAAAATGTTTTTTACATTTTTACTATTATAGGCACGGTCATTCAGTTTATAATAATCCTTAATAGCCGTATTAACAGTAATGCTTGGCATTAATTGCTCTGCGGAAATAAAAGCTCCGATGTATTGGTTAGCTGGAATTTTAATTTTTCCTTTTGTTTTGTGTGTAAGTGTTAAGATTAATTTAGTTAACAAACTTTTTCCGCTTTGGCTTTCTCCAACCAATGCAAAAATTTCACCTTCGTGCAAGGTTAAATTAACACTTGCCATTAACATTTTGTTTGGTGTTGTTTTTTCTAAATCAGTTATCTTTAACATTTGAAACAACTCCTCTTGCGTAATAAAGACATGAAGATAAACTCACAAAGTGGAACAAAAGAGAAAATTGTTAACCATAATAAATTCCATGAACTAGTAATTAGGCAACAAGTTATAACCAATGCAAACAGTACAATTGTGATAATCATATGGTGACTTGCGCAAGCTTTACAGTTAAAGTAAGATTTAATTCTTGGATAGACAATAAAAATTGCTAAATTGATGCAAGCATATAAAATTAAAACAATATAGATTAATTTATAATATTCATTTTGCGATGCATGAAACAAAGAACAAAAGAAATTTATTAATATAAAAATTACGGTGTTAAGTAATGCAGCAACAATTCGCAAGCGGTTAATAATAACATAATCATTACCAACAGTAACTTCATTTAGTTCAACTAAAGGTCGTAAATCATTTCCGCCCGTTGTTCCCGATAAACCGATTAAGGTTTGTTGATATTGTGGCTCTGGTGTCGTGGTAATTTTTTCATTTGGTGAAATGTATGGTAAAATATCTGGCTTTGTTTTTTTCTTTGGTAATGGTGTAGGATTTTCCACTAACAATGATTCATTTATAGTGGCGGCAGTCAAATGAGTTTCCGG
>JAFYKU010000023.1 GCA_017537405.1 Clostridia bacterium | reverse complement strand
TCATCGTCTTCAAAATCATCATCGTTATCGTCTTCTTCATCATCATCAAATTTCGCACTTAATAAATCATCGTCATCATCCATGTCATCGTCTGCACCGATGCCAACAACATCTAACAAACCAAGATCATCGTCATCTACAGGTGTCAAATCATCATCCATGGTGTCATCATTAATATTTTCTTCGTCATCATCTTCTTTGTCAGACGGCTTATTTTCGCCGTAGATTTCCAAGATTTCTTCGTCACTTAAATCTGTTTCTGCATAGCAGGTTGAGCAGACCGTTTCATCGTCAGTCACATAATTGATTTTACAAATTGGACACAATCCCAATTCTGTGACATTGCCTGCATCTAACAAATTATTTGAAATTGTTTTCATTTTTTGTTTGCAGCTGGCGCAAATTTTTTCTTTTTTCGTGCAATAATTTAAATCACACTTTGGACATTTAATGTATGTTTCTCCCATAATAGTACATATATATATTCCCAAATAACAAAATGTCAACAACTATTAATTAATATTTTGTATAAAAATGTATAACGACTTTGGTTGCACTATTCGTACTTATTCGACAAAATGAGACTTGAACCGCCGAAAATCGACGGAGAAAATGGGAGATTATGTTTTTATGAATGAAATGAATGGAATCACACAAGTCAAAACCGCGATTGCTACTCTTTCGCGAGAAGATTTACAAAAGGTTCTACTAACTATGGTGCAATCACACGAGTTGCAATCGTCAACAATGATTGATGAATTTTTCAAAGCGACAAAGGAACAAAAATTACCATCACTAGATCGCCAAATCTCGAAAATTTTCGTATCGATTGGAATACCACCACATATCAAAGGCTACCAATACTTGCGTACTGCAATTAAAATGTGTGTAAAAGACACGGGCATTATTTCGTCAATTACTAAACGACTTTACCCTGATGTCGCAAAAGAATACGACACGACACCAAGCAAGGTAGAACGCGCAATTCGTCACGCTATTGAAGTCTGCTGGAATCGTGGAAAAATTGACTGCATCAACAATGTTTTTGGCAGTCAAGTTTTCACACGCAATGATAAACCAACCAACGGCGAATTCATTGCACTGTTAGCAGATAAACTTTTGTTAGATGATTGTCAAGAATAATCACAAATCAAATTCACTTTGTTTTGGTAAACGATTTACAACCGCAGCAATAAAGCCTTGGTATAAAGGATGTGGGCGTTGTGGACGCGAAATAAATTCTGGGTGGAATTGACAACCAACAAAGAATGGATGTTGTGGTAATTCAACAATTTCAACCAAGTTAGCTTGTTGGTTTACACCACTAACGACCAAACCAGCTTTTTCAATTTGGTCACGATAATCATTATTCAATTCATAGCAATGGCGATGGCGTTCTTTTACAGTATTTTGTTTATATAATTTAGCAACAACAGTACCGGCCTTAATTTGGCAATCATATAAACCCATACGGCGCGTGTCATCTTTCTTGGTTAAGAAATTTTTTGGGTATTCCCCCAAATGAATAACTGGATGTTTCGTTTTTTGGGTAAACTCCTGACTATTGGCATCTTTCAGTTCACAAACATGACGCGCAAAATCAATTACTGCAGCTTGCATGCCTAAACCAGTCCCCAAGAAAGGAATTTGGTTAACGCGTGCATATTCAGCTGTCGCAATTTTACCTTCAACACCACGATTACCGAAACCGCCTGGTACAATAATTCCATGAACATCTTTTAACCAAGCTGCCGCGCCATCATGTTCAATATTTTCCGCTTGCACTAACTTAACATTAAGACGCACATCATTAACAATACCTGCATGTTTTAAAGCCTCGGTAACACTGATATATGCATCAGCGACTTCTGCATACTTACCTACAATCGCAATAGTTGCTTCTGGTAATTTGTCATCGCATAGTTTTTCAACAATGCGTGCCCAATCCGTCAAATTACATTTGTTTAATTTCAAATTTAATTTTTTCAAAACAATAGTATCAAAGTTTTGTTTTGCAAACATCAATGGGACTTCGTAAATAGTACGACAGTCACGATTGTGAATAACATCTTCTTGATTAGTTAAACCACAGAACATCGCAATTTTGTCACGATGCTCTTGTGCCAAATCTACATCGGCGGTTGTACGACAAACCAAGACATCAGCAAAGACACCCAATCGTTGTAAATCTTTGACACTGTTTTGAGTTGGCTTCGTTTTAATTTCACCACTCGAAGCAATGTACGGGATTAATGTTACATGAACGGAAACACTGTTGTTCGCACCCAATTCATGTCGGAATTGACGAATTGCCTCAATGAATACTGCTTGTTCCATATCACCAACAGTACCACCTATCTCAATAATAACGATATCTTGCCCTTCTCCTACGGCACGCATAAAATCTTTAATTTCATTAGTTACATGTGGCACAATTTGCACAGTATGCCCCGCATAATCTCCGCGGCGTTCTTTTGACAATATACTGGAATAAATTTGCCCAGAAGTAATATCCGATTTATAGTTGCAATTAATATCTAAAAAGCGTTCATAGTGTCCGATATCCAAGTCAGTTTCTGCGCCATCGTCAGTCACAAAAACTTCACCGTGTTCGTATGGACTCATTTGACCTGGGTCGATATTCAAATATGGGTCGATCTTTTGGACCGCTACTTTATAACCTCTTAATCTTAATAATTTTCCTAAACTTGCTGCGGTTATTCCCTTCCCCAAACCAGAAACAACACCGCCCGTTACAAAAATATATTTCGCCATAACGGAATTCAGTATAACTCAGATTTTGTCGAAATGTCAAAGTCTTTTTAAATTCGCCGCTTTAATATGCATGAATATGAACAAAAAATTAAATCGTAAAATTATTGCTATTGTACTTGCCTCAGTCTTTACTTTGGCAATTATCTTCACCGCTTTTGGAGTAAGTCAAATCCTTAAACGCAAAAAAAATGTACCACAAGGATTACACGCAATGGCGCAAAACTACGGAACAATTAAACTTGATTGCAACTATAATGAAAATAATCACACCCTAGGCGTGAATCAAACAACACAGTACATCAATCGTAATCGTCAAACACTCTATGAAGTAAAGTTTCATTTATACGCTAATGCTTTTCAAGAAAAAGCCGAATACCCCGCAGTTGCACCCAGCGAGATTGAACGCGCATATCCCAATGGCTTTAATCCGGGATTCGCCAAAGTTACTACCCCGCACATACTTTTAGGTGGTAGTGATAATACGGTGATTACCATACCCTTTAAACAAGGCATCAAACCCGGTGAAAAAGTTAATATTGACTTGGAATATACAATTCATCTTGCCAATGTGAAGCATCGCTTGGGATATACAGATAACGCTGTCAATTTAGGTAATTTCTATGCGATTCCTATCGTCTACGAAAATGGTTGGCAAATTTATCCATACAGTTACAACGGCGACCCATTCTATAATGAGCTATATAATTTTGATGTTACAATTGATGCACCAAGCGGATACTATATTGCGGCCAGCGGTTCAAAGGTTGCAGCCAATCATTATCAAGGCGAGATGCTACGCGACTTTGCCATGGTCCTTTCGCGCGACTTTAAAACTTTATCGCGCAATGTCGGAAATACCACAGTAACATACTATTATCTAAATGATGAAATTCCAGATGTCAGTCTCTACACCGCTTGTAATGCTTTGGCCTATTTTTCCAATACCTTCATTGATTATCCATACGACAATTTAGCAGTTGTACAAACCGACTTCCTGCAAGGTGGTATGGAATATGGGGCATTGGTATATATCGGTTTAGACATTACCGACCAATTACAATATCAAACGGTTATCGTTCACGAAATAGCACACCAATGGTGGTACGGCTTAGTCGGCAATAACCAAACCAAAACAGCATGGATTGACGAAGGATTGGCAGAATATTCCACAGCCGTATTCTTTGAAACACACCCACAATATGGAAAAACTTTGGCCAGCATTGCTGCAGATAACCAAACAAGTATCCGCATGTTTGAAAGCATCATGGATCAATACCAAGTAAAGTACACTCGTGAAATGTACAATGATTTAATTGGTTACAAAATGCCAACCGAATATGTGATTAACACTTACGCCCGCGGAATGCTGTTGTTTTATGCTATTACCGAAAAAATCGGCTATGAAAATTTAAATGCTACATTAGCTAAATTCGCAGCCAAAAATTGTTTTGGTTTTGCAACAAAAAACGACCTAATTCAGACCCTAGAAGACAATTTAGGCTATGATTTAGTCAATTTTATAAACAATTATCTTGCGGGAAGACAAGACACCGTGCTATAATCATTTAATGAATTTAAAAACTTTTGACAAAGGCACACGCCTCTTAAAACAAACGGATTTGGTAATTAACGGACAATCTTTACAAGGAAACACAAATGCAACTGTCATTGGAATTTTGGATTGCACGCACAACAGTAATCCTGCAATCATGCAAAATTTAATTTGCGGGATTCGTCAAGCCGGTGGCATAGCATTCACTTTTAACTTAACTAATTATAATAGTTTGCAGCGCATGGCTCCAGCAACAGCAAAATACGCTAGCGATTATGTAAAAGTTATTGCTTCTAATGTAGCAGGTATTGTACGCACACAGATGCTAGATGGTATTGTTGCCATAATTGATAACTGTGTTATGGGGCTTGGTGTTTTGGTCGGTTGCACTAACACCAATTGTCCGGTGATTTTAATGCCAACAGGCATCGCAAATAATTATGACACTAGCATTTTGGCGGCAGCAGGCAAAATCGCAACTCGTGAAATTAAAGCTGGTGATGTTGACCAAGTTGTTAATCAATATGTTCACCAACATGGAACTCCTAGTCATGACACTTTGACTGGTGATTTTTATCGCCTGGCAGAAGCTTTTGAATTAATGTTACCAGGTACAACCACAGCTCTGGCAAATTCCGGCACCATTATTGATTTGGCTAACCAATCCGCAACAGCGATTATGCAACGCGCAGATGACATCATCACAACTAAACGCTTAATAAGTAAACGCACCATGAAAGAAAAACTGGAAGTTTACCAAAGCAATGGCGGCAGCGTAGCTGGCATATTCTTGTTTAGTAAAATTTTTGATTTAGTCGATTTAAAAATTGATTTGAGCAATTATCCAGCTTTAAAAACAACATTGGCCGACCAAGCTTATGTTGTTTCGGCAAGTACTGCCCCATTAACTATGGAAGGTCAAGCTTGGGTTTATCATACACCGGTTGATGCCATGACAGCTTTATGTTCTAACGCCATTGATAATGGTATTATTGTTTTACAAAATTGCACAGGTACAGATGTATCAATTGTAGCACACACGATTCAAGCAATGCAAAAAAACGATGCAATTGCTTTAATGACCGATGGTTTCTGTTGCGCTACCCCTGTTTTAACTATTGCGCATATTACACCTGACGCTTATGCGAACCAAGATTTTGCCAACATTCAAAATGGTGACACTATCGAAATCGATGTTACCAAAGGTCGCATCAATATTAATGTTAACAGTCGTGACATGAAAGTTCGTGCTAAACGAAACATTGCAAAAAAACATGAAATCTATTTCTAAGAATAAACATTTATGGCCGGCGTTTATTCGCGCAGTTGACCAGTATCACCTGATTGAAGAAGGTGACAAGATTGCTGTTTGTGTTTCCGGCGGCAAGGACAGCTTTGCATTAGCACTCTGTATGCAGGAACTATGTCGTCAAAGTCGTTTAGCCAAACACCAAAACTTTGATGTCATTTTTCTCTGCATGGACCCTGGTTATACAAACCAAGACCGAGCAACTATTGAACAAACAGCGAATGATTTAGGCATCCCATTAGAATTTTTTCAAGCGCCAATCTTCGAAGTGGTCACACAAGCCGGCGGTACCCCATGTTATCTTTGCGCTCGCATGCGCCGCGGTAACTTATACGCTGCCGCCCAAGAACGCGGTTGCAACAAGATTGCATTGGCACACCATATGGACGACAT
>JAFYKU010000022.1 GCA_017537405.1 Clostridia bacterium | reverse complement strand
TATAGGCTTGTGAAATTACATTTTGCACAATGTTTTGTATACCGGCATCTAAATACAAATGTAAGTTTTGCCCTGCCACCGCAGGCACATAATATTCAGTACCATCTTTAATTTTAATTCCGCGTAAATCACTCTGTGTGGCAATGTGTCCATCAATGCCACGCAAAACATCATCATAGTACGCTTCCAAACCTTCTTGCCCGTGGTTGTCAACGCTGACAATACCCAAGACCTGCGCACCAACACTACCAAGTGGATATGACCTTTGGTATGTTTGACTTAAATAAACTCCGTCTAAATTTGCAGCAACTAGCTTTAAAGCTGTTTCTTTTTCAACCTGCATTTTAATCAACCATTCACTAACCGTTTTACTGCTGGCTTTTTGTAGAACACGCTCATAAGATAAATTCAAAATTTCGGATAAAGTGCGTGCCGTTGTTTCTTTATTTTTAACCGCAACAGGTCGTAAATAGACGCTATATGTTAAAACTGAATTAGCCAAAACTAAACCATTGCTGTCGTAAATTGTCCCCCTTTCCGCCATTAAAGGTAAATCACGATACCATTGATCTGCGGCACGAACTTGCAAAGCTTGTCCAGTTAAAATTTGTAACCAAACTAAGCGCCCGCTTAGAACTATAATCACCGCCATGCTAATCACAAAAAAAGCGAACAATCGTCGCTTTTCACTTGTAGCTGTATAAAGTCGCATATCTCATGTATATGGTTACGCGAACTGGATATTAACCGAATAACTGACTCAACGAATGACACAACCAATCAAAAAATGAACTATTTGTGGTTGCATTGGCAGGCGCCACATAAGCACCTTCGGCCGGAACACTATGCACTGTGTAAGTATTTTGTTGTTGGTTATTGGCTGCTGCTTGTCGTGCTTCTTCTAAATTAGCTTTTTCTTGTTCCAAAGTTTGATGTAACGCAGAAGATTCTTGCATTAAAGCAGTCACCTGTGCAGAAGTCGTTACCAAACTGACAATGTTCACAATACACAAAACTGATAAAAGCAAGAAAATGGAAGCCACAATCGCAGCACCCACAATTGTTGATTGTTTAAACTTCACAACATATTGCGTATCTTTTTCCAATTCAACATCAAGCGGACTTTGTACTGCTACAGTTTGAGTTGGAACAGAAACAGTAGTCACTTCCTCAGTTGGTGTGGTAACAGTTGTCGATGCCATAACCGTGGAATAACCACTATTATCAATGTATGGACGAATAACTTGTTGTTCTGATGATAATTTCACTTCATCAAAATTTTGATATGGTCGGAAAGATGTTGTATCTACTGGTTTCGCAACCATTGGTTCTGGTATATGATATTGAGCAAAAACAGGACGAGTTGGCGTTGCAGGTGCCGAAACCGGTGCTTCAACTGGTTCGGGAGCGGGTGTAGTTAATGGCAGTGAATCGCGCGCAAACAAAATTGCAGCTGCCTCCTCTTTGGCAGATGCGATTCCGGGACTTTCAACGGTGATTGTTGCCATTGTCCTCCTACAACTTACAAATCACACGCAATTTTGCCGAAGCACTGCGTGGATTGGATACAGTTTCATCTATTGTCGGACAAATTGGTTTCTTTGTCAACAATTTTACAGTGGCATGATGTCCACAGATACACTGTGGAATCTTTGGCTGACAGATACAATCGGTCGCGGCACGCTTGAATGTTTGTTTTACAATGCGGTCTTCTAAACTGTGGAAGCTAATTACTGCCAAGCGTCCTTGCGGCTTTAACATTTCGATGGCGCCATCCAAGAATTTTTGAATACTTTCTAACTCTTGATTGACTTCAATACGGATTGCTTGGAAGGTGCGTTTGGCCGGATGTCCCCCTGTTTTACCATAACCAGCAGGAACCGCATTTTTAATAATATCAACTAAATGCCCTGTACTGCGAATCGGGCGTGCCGCCACGATGGCTGCGGCAATGCGACGAGCATATCGTTCTTCGCCGTAGTTCCAAATCAAATCGGCTAACTTTGCTTCTGGATAACAATTAACGACTGTGTCTGCTGTTTTATTGGCATCAGTATCCATACGCATATCTAATGGTGCATCCTGTGTATACGAAAAACCGCGTTCGATTGTATCAATTTGATGTGATGATACACCAAAGTCCGCGAGAATTGCGTCAACCTGCTTAATCCCTAAACTTTTTAAAATATCAGCAATATCACAGAAGTTACATTTGATTAAACGAACTTCTACAGGTGCATCTGCTAAAACATTGGCACTATAACGCAAAGCGGTAGTATCTCGATCCAAACCGATCAAGGTACCACCGCTGATTTGTTTTACTATTTCACGGCTGTGGCCCGCTCCACCCAAGGTAGCATCGACCACAACCATATTTTTCTTTAATTGCAGCGCATCTAAGCACTCATGCAACAAAACAGGTATGTGCTTAAAATTAAGTTTGCTTGGATCAATAACGTCCCCATTCATCATTAACCCAAGCCTCCCTAATGCTTAATTGTATACCTTACTGCGATATGACGCAACTTTTTTATAGCTATCTGCACGAATGTCGTGATCTAACGCTTCCAACAGTTGTGCTGTGCGCTTATCGACTGTTTTCGGCATCTCGACAAAAATCTTGACAATTAAATCACCAGTACCAGCTGCACGCAATTTTTTGACGCCTTTTCCATGAATACGGCGCAAAGTTCCGTTTTGGGTATTCGGCGGAATTTCTAAATCCATGGTTCCACCAACAACTGGAATTTTAACTTTGGTACCCAAGATTGCTTGCGTAAAAGTAATTGGTAATTCCATATACAAATCAAAATCTTCACGCATCAAAATTGGATGCTTCGCAACATGAACACGGATATGCAAATCACCAGCAATTCCCGCTGCGCCATCTGGCATATTGCCTTGACCAGTAATCGTCATAGTTTGACCATCGTTAATTCCTGCTGGAATATTGAGGTTATAGGAAACATGTTTTTTGGTATTGCCTTTGCCGCTGCACGATTTACATTTTTCGGTAATGATTTTACCGCTACCATGGCAAACCGGACACTGCACAACATTTTCAATCACACCAAAAGCGCTTAAGCGTTGCGTTTGTTTAACTTGCCCTGCACCATGACAGTAACTGCAAGTTTGTAAGCTGCTATCATCTTTTGCACCCGTACCTTTACAATCTGGACAACGCTCATTGCGATTGAAAACAATATTTTTTGTTACACCATTACAGCTTTCTTCAAAAGAAATTTCGGTATCAATCACAATGTCACTACCACGCGCAGTACGACCACGACCAGAACGGCGTCCAAACAAACCATCAATTCCTTGGTCAAAAATATTTTCAAAAATGTCACTAAACCCGCCGAAGCCACCGAAATCAAAACCACCAAATCCGGCACCACCGCCACCAAAGCTGGGGCCTTCGGCGGAACCGAAGCGGTCAAAGTTGGCTTTTTTCTGAGCATCACTCAAAATTTCATAAGCCGCGTTAATTTCTTTAAACTTTTCTTCCGCAGCTTTGTTATTCGGATTAGCGTCGGGGTGATATTTTTTCGCTAAACGGCGATATGCCGACTTAATTTCGTCGGCACTCGCGTTCTTGCTAACTCCTAATGCTTCGTATGGATTGGTCATAATTAACTAATATGCACATCGTCATTAGATTCTGTGCTTGCTGCTCCTTCTTGTGCGGCACCGTTTGGATTAGCACCTTGATATAATTTCATCACAATTGCTTGTGTTGATTGGCTAAATTCGCCCATTTTCTTTTTAATGCTTTCAGCATCGTTATCATCCGCAATGTCTTTTTTGAATTTTTCCACAGCATCGGTCAAAGTTTTCTTGTCTTCTTCGCTCAATTTTTCGCCATTTTCGCGTACCAATTTTTCGATACCGAAAATTGCACCGTCTGCCATGTTTTTGGTATCAACCAATTCTTTGCGTTTTTGGTCTTCTGCTGCATTAGCTTCCGCTTCTTTAATCGCTTTATCAATATCTTCTTTACTCATATTTGTGCTGCTGGTAATGGTAATTGATTGAGATTTATTGGTTCCCAAATCTTTTGCCGATACCGAAACAATACCATTCGAGTCAATATCAAAAGTAACTTCGATTTGTGGTACGCCGCGTGGTGCTGGTGGAATATCAGTCAACATAAAGCGTCCTAATGTTTTGTTATCCGCCGCAAATTCGCGTTCACCTTGCAAGACATGAATATCGACACCAGGTTGATTGTCAGTTGCTGTCGAGAATACTTGGCTCTTTTTGGTTGGAATGGTTGTATTGCGTTCAATCAATTTTGTACATACACCACCCAAAGTTTCAATACCCAAAGATAATGGGGTTACATCTAACAACAGGACATCTTTAACATCACCGGCCAAAACACCACCTTGAATAGCTGCACCAATCGCAACGCATTCATCTGGATTAACGCCTTTAAATGGTTCTTTACCTGTTTTCTTTTTCAAAGCTTCAACAACAGCAGGGATACGAGTTGAACCACCAACCAAGATAACTTTTGAAATATCGTTGAAAGTTAATTTTGCATCTTTCATACAAGCATCAACCGACAACAATGAACGGTCAATCAAATCTTTGGTCATATCATCAAACTTCGCACGAGTTAAATCAAATTCCAAGTGTTTTGGAACATTCGCATCCGCATTAATATAAGCTTCACTTACAGTAGTCTTGGTCATACCACTTAAATCGATTTTTGCTTTTTCTGCAGCTTGTTTCAAGCGTTGAACAGCCATTTTATCTTTGCTCAAATCAATACCTTCTTTTGCTTTGAAGTCACTGATTAACAAGTCCATAATGCGTTGGTCGAAGTCATCACCACCCAAGTGAGTATCACCGTTAGTAGCCAAAACTTCGAAAACACCGTCTGCCAAATCCAAAATTGAAACATCGAAGGTACCACCACCCAAATCGTAAACTAAAATCTTTTCATTTTTAGAACCATCTTTGTCCAAACCATAAGCCAAAGCTGCGGCTGTTGGTTCGTTAATAATACGCATAACTTCTAAGCCCGCAATTTTACCTGCGTCTTTAGTTGCTTGGCGTTGGCTGTCATTGAAATATGCAGGAACTGTAATAACAGCTTTTTCAACCTTTGCACCTAAATAT
>JAFYKU010000021.1 GCA_017537405.1 Clostridia bacterium | reverse complement strand
TGCTGGTATGGCAGTAACAAATCCAGATGGTGACAACTTGGTTACCGAAGTAAATGTTCCGGCCGGTATTATCACATTGAGTGATGATTTGTTGGAAGTTAAAGCAGATCGTTTCTATGTTTACGATGTAAATGATGATAAAACCAGTATGAATGGTATTGACAGCATCTTCATGCAAAATTTCTACGGAACCAATGTTAACAAAGCTGCTGGTATCTTGCCATGCAACTATCGTGAAACATCTGCAGAATTGCGCGTAATGGACGAAGAAACTGTATTGGATTTCTTAGATGCATACGAAGAACATTGTCAAAGTATGCCAGCGGATATTTTATTAACTCACCCACGCGTTAAAAAATCAATTTTTGAATCGTTAAAAAGTACGCGTTCAAACATTGCAACTACTGAATTGGCTGGTGGTTTCCATGGGTTCACCTTTAACGGCATTCCTCTTTACAGTGATGTAAAATGTCAAGCAGGTAACTTATATGCTTTGAACAGCAAGTCGTTCGCAATGCACCAAATTTGCGATTGGACATGGTTGTCTAACGAAGACGGCAGCATCTTGAAACAAGTACCTGGTAAAGCTACTTATATGGCTACCTTGGTTAAATATGCTGACTTAATCTGCGACAAGCCGTTCTTGCAAGGTCGTTGCAGTGGTTTCTCGGCTTTAAAATGGAAAGCGGAGTAATGTAAATGCAAAAAATTTATCATGACCTATTTCATATCTCGGAGCGGATTTTGCAAATTGACCCGTTCTATGAAATTTATTGGCACGGCGAACAAAATCGGTTTGAGGTTCATTGGCATGGTAAATTAGCTTTCGTCGTCCCGTTTGGTGTTCTTGATGTACGCACTTTGCAATATGCACAGCGTACGCGGCGTGAAAATGCTGATGACATCGAACGGGAAATTGACGAAGGGAATGCAGCCATTTTTCAAGAACAAGCCAAAAAGATGCAAGCGATAAAAGCTCAAATAAAGGATTATGTAAAATATGATTTTGAAAGATTTAATTAGTAATGCCAATGACATTCTCGGCTTGACCATTGATTGGCAAAATACAACTACGGACGATAACTATCAACAATTATTTGCGTGTGCTCGTTTAGTTCTCAATTCTTTGATGGGTGTTTGGGAAATATCCGACAACACAAGGATTGTTGCAGAAGATTACGGATTGGATAATGCGACTGTGATTTACGGGATTTTGTCCGAATATGCGTTTGTTGCAGGCATGTTCAATGAATGGAAGGTATGGCAAGAAAAATATAACGCAGGGTTATTTAGGGCACAGCATGGTAAATCCCGCATCATGCCAGTTCACTAACTACCGTAGCGTTCGTTTTAACTTGGACAGTTTCGCCTTGCCCGTAGCTGTATCCAAAAAGAAAAACACAATTTATACAAGTCAATTAGAAGGACTAAAAGGAACAAGCCAATTAACCTTGGTCGAACCAAAGCAAACTTATGGATATGACCATGCTGTTATATGGGGACCATTTATTTTTGCTTCGAATAATGAAGGTTTATTTTATGCTAATAAATACAAGAAAGAATTTCAAGTCTTGGAACAAACAGTCTTTCCCCCTGCAATAGAAGTGGTGAATAATCGTTTGTTTTTATTGGGCCTAGATCGTGATCGTATTACTTACTCTGTCGATTTAATGGGAGAGTGGGCTAGCGGGTCATTCTTGGAAAACGCTTTATATTTACCAGCATCACACGGTGCATGTTTAGATATTCGCTTTTACCGTGGTAAGTTGCTGTTAATTTGCGAGCATGGTTTGTTCACGATGAATCGCAATTTTGCATTAGAACACTTGGCAGACGACAGTGAAGTACTCAAAGCTAGTTTGGAAGACAGTGGTGCTCGTCGTTGGAGCAGTGACTGGTTTAGTCTCGGCTATGCAACGGACACACAAACACTACGAGAAGTTTTTTTGAAAACCAATACAAATTTAATTTTGACGGTTTCGTCAAATCGTACTCAACGCAATATCCAAGTGAAAGCTGCAAACAAAGTGCAAAAAATTCGGATTAACATCAACGGTGACCAATTTAAGTTAGCACTTTGGCTCCCAGACGAAAGCACGGATAATGTTGTTGTTTCAGATTTGTCGGCTATCGTAGCTTATGGCAAAAGGGGGTAAACTTCAATGAAAGCGTGTGTGGTCAAATTTTTTAAAAAGATTTGGGCAATCATCATGCACATCTTCTGCTTCTTTCATTGTAAAGAGCATGATGATGAAACAGAGCAAAGCGAATAAAAAATTGCATATACGATGAACTTATGATATAATGACATTTATGGATAATAAAAAATGGACAACAACGATTGGTAATCGTACAGTAACTGTGGAAACTGGTGCTTTATGTGGATTAGCGCACGGCACATGTTTGGTAAGTTGTGGTGAAACGGTCATTATGGCCAATGTTACTATGGCAGATCAACCGCGTGACGGAATTGATTTTTTCCCATTAGGCGTGGATTTCCAAGAAAAATTATATTCTGTTGGTAAAATTCCTGGCGGATTTACAAGGCGTGAAGGACGCGGTGGCGACAAAGCAATTTTGACCAGTCGCTTGATCGATCGTCCTTTGCGTCCTTTGTTTGATAAGAACTTACACAATGATGTGGCTGTGGTTGTGACAACTTTGTCGGTTGACCCAGATGTTGCACCGGAACCATTGGGTATGTTGGCGTCTTCTGTGGCTTTGACTATTAGTGATATTCCTTGGGGCGGTCCAACCGGGGCAGTACAAGTTGCACGCGTGGATGGCAAATTAATTTGTAACCCAACCGCTTTGGAACAAAGTCAAAGTGATTTGCATTCGACCGTTAGTGGTACTAGTGAAGCGGTATTGATGGTTGAAGCCGGAGCTAACGAAGTTAGTGAAGCTGACATGGTCGACGCAATTATGTTTGCTCATGAAGAAATTAAAAATTTGTGTGAATTCCAAGTCGGTATTGCGAAAAAAATTGGTAAAGAAAAACGCAAGGTTGCATTGCATACAATTGATAGCAAGTTAGAAGAGCAAGTGCGTTCTTTTGCTACCAGCTTTATAGAAACTGCGTTAAAAGAAACAGATACAATTAAACGCCGTGTCGAAGAAGATAAAGTTGATACGATTGTGGCAGACCAATTTGCTGATGTTTGGGAAGAAAGTAAGGGTGATATTATCCAAGTCATGAACAAAATTAAAAAAGAAGTTGTTCGTGAAAAAATCTTGAATCAAGGTGTTCGTCCCGATGGTCGTGGCACGAAAGATATTCGTCCAATTTGGGTAACAACTGGTTTATTGCCGCGTACTCATGGATCGGCTGTGTTTACTCGTGGTAATACGCAAGTCTTGAATGTTTGTACTTTGGGTATGTTGAGTGATGCCCAAAAATTAGACGGTATTGATGATGAAGAGGCAAAACGCTATATGCACCAATACAACATGCCACCGTATGCAACTGGGGAAGCGCGTCAATTGCGTGCGCCTGGTCGTCGTGAAATTGGACATGGTGCTTTGGCAGAACGCGCCTTGATCCCTGTTTTACCAAGTGAAGAAGAATTTCCGTACGCAATCCGTACGGTTAGCGAAGTCTTGTCTAGTAACGGTAGTTCATCAATGGCTTCGGTTTGTGGTAGCTCTATGTCTTTGATGAATGCAGGTGTGCCGATTAAAGCAGCTGTTGCTGGTATTGCGATGGGATTGATTAAAGACAAAAATAGTCGCAAAATTGCAGTCTTAACCGATATTCAAGGTGTTGAAGATTTCTATGGTGATATGGACTTCAAAGTTGCTGGTACCGAAAAAGGTATTACCGCAATTCAAATGGATATTAAGATTGCCGGTATCGATAAAGAAATTATTACAACGGCTTTGGCGCAAGCACGCGAAGGTCGTTTGAAAATCTTAAAAATTATGAACGCTGAAATTAAAGCACCAGCCAAAGAAACTTCAAAATATGCTCCGAAAGTAATTACTTTTAAAATTAATCCAGACAAAATTAAAGATGTTATTGGTAGTGGTGGTAAAACAATTAACAAGATTATCGACCAAACCGGTGTTAAGATTGATATCGAAGACGACGGTAAAGTCTTTATCGGTGGTTCCGATTCTGTGATGGTCGAAAAAGCTAAGGCTATCATCGCCGATATTGTTTTAGAGCCAGAAGTCGGTCAAACTTTTGAAGGTACGGTTGTTCGTATTTTGGATTTTGGTTGTTTTGTAAAATTAACCGAAACATTGGAAGGTATGGTTCATATTTCCAAGTTAGCTAAAGAACGCGTTAATAAAGTGGAAGATGTCGTTAAAGTTGGCGACAAAATCAAAGTTAAAGTCATTAAAATTGACGAAAAAGGTCGTGTCGATTTACAACGAATTGTGCCACCTACAAATGAAAAAGACGCTCCAGCGAAATAATTTTTAAACCGCGGGTGGTGTAATCCACGACAATTTGTGAAAAACATTGCATAGTGGCGACAGTCGGCTTTAAGGCAACGATGTCGCCATTTTGTATGTTGTGGGTAGCGTAAGATAGTACCAAATTACTGTCTGATGTTCCCCAATCAATAACTGCATTGCGATTGGTTGGTAAAATTGTTGTATAACCAAGACTGTCTGCCATTGCTAGGGTGTGTTTGTTATAAGCATATTGTGGCGGTGTGAATACTTTCATTTGCTTGTGAACCAAAGAGTTAATTAGGGCATCGCTTAAACGAATTTCTTCGGTAATTGCGGATTTATCTGCAATATTGAGCAAAGTATTTGAAAAACCGTAATTGCCTAGCTCGTGTTTTATTGCTAGTTTTTGTAGTAATTCTAGGTTGTTAATTGCTGCTGTACCGGTAAAGAAAAAAGTCGCTGTGGCTTCGGCTTTATCTAATGTTTCTAAAATTGTCGGTAAGTTATTAGCTAATGAAGGGTCATCAATAATGAACATCAGCCCAAGCTCTTGGTTGTTGCGTTCGCCATTATAAAATGGGGCAGTGACGGTAAGATAGGTTTGGTTAGTATTAACTGTGCTAACTAAAAATCCAAGGATACATAATATACTGCAAATGATTGCGTTGGAAATTATAATTCTTTTATTTGGCATCTTATTTAATCATATTATCATTTGCTTCATTTTATGAATTTGGCTATCATATCTATATGGAAACAAAATTATATACTTGGGATAATGGATTGCGTCTGGTGGTTACGCCCATGCCAGGTTTTAAAAGCGTTGCTTTTAGCATGATGATAATGTCGGGTAGCGGTGATGAAACCAAAGATGAACAAGGTTTGTCCCATTTTTGTGAACATATGTTATTTAAGGGAACGACCAATCGCACTGGTCAACAAATTATTGATGAATTTTCGCGTTTAGGTGTGTATTATAACGCATGGACTAGTGAATGCGCAACTTGTTATTATACTAAGTCCATTGCCGAAAATTTGGAAAGTTGTGTTGATCTTTATTCGGATATGTATTTTAATACCAAATTTGAAGAAGATGATTTCGATAAAGAAGGTGATGTGATTGTGCAAGAAATTGCGATGCATGAAGATAATCCAACTTCAGTGATGTATGATCGTTTGAATCAAGTTTTTTATCGTGGTACAAAATATGAACATCCAGTTGCTGGTTATGCCGATGCAATCAAAAAATATAAACCAGAAGATATACATAAATATATTCGAAAACATTATCGCCCGCAAAATACTATTATCTCATTTGCAGGTGATATTACGATAGAACGCGCACAAGAGTTGGTAGCGAAATATTTTATTTCAAGAAAGCCTGTTTATGGGAGTCTGGAACTACTTGTTCCGCTTTATGAGGCTCCGGTTGCTCCAAAACAACGCGAAAATGTGCCTGCAATTAATCCTGCGCCGACACGGTTACAAGTCAAAAAAGACACGGAACAACAACACGTTGCTTTAGCAATTCCGGTTTGCAATCAATATCATGATGATCGTTACGCTTTGTCTTTGTTCAGGTTATTGCTTGGTGGCGATATGAGTAGCCGTTTGTTCATTAATGTCCGTGAAAAACTTGGCTTAGTTTACTCAATTCATGCGGAAGTTGAGTTCTGTGACATTGGCGGTAATTTAAAAGTCATATTTTCTTGTACTCCACAAAATACTCAAAAAGTTATTGATGTTGTGTGTCAAGAAATCCAAACTTTATTGCAAGAAGGTATTACCGCGGAGGAGTTAGACAAATATCGCAATCAATGGCATATGCAACATTTATTTGGAAGTGAAATTACTAACAAAGTTAATGGACGCGCTTCAGAAACTGTTGCTATCCATAATCGCGTTATTAGTATTGAGGAAGAATTAAAAATCATTGATTCTCTAACAATTGACGATATTAATCAAGTCATCAAAAAATACTTATCTACTGATAAAATTATTACTGTTATAGTTGGTAAATAATATTTTACGAAAAGCAAAAATTTGTTTATAATTTAAGATAATGGACGGTACTATCCATCGCACACGGTTGCAGAATGAAAAACGCCCCTTTCCGTTTGGGGATGTTATTATTTGGGCATCTGGAATTGCGGCGCTTTTGTTGTTATTTCGTATGGGTGGAGTAGTGGCAGATTTCTTGTACGGAGTTACTGGTATTTATACTTATTGTATTTTTCTATTGACAGCTATCTTTGGTC
>JAFYKU010000020.1 GCA_017537405.1 Clostridia bacterium | reverse complement strand
CTCTATTCGATGTTTTTTATTTTCTTCAGTTATCTTTATAAAAGTTTTTTTGCAAACATCTTTTCCTTTATCTAGAATTTCTTTTATATAAGGAAGTGTCTTGATATCTAAATTAACATAGTTATCAGTTTATCTTCAAAATAAGATTTATTATTTTTTTAATCTATTTAACATTAAAGCTAAATCATTCTTGTTTAATAATTTTACTCCATGCTTTTTTGCAAGATTATGAGCGGCAGTAGTGAAACCAGATGCTGAAGTTATAACCCAACCCTCGTAGCAATCATAATAAGTTGTAGCACCTATAACTTCTTGAACAGCTTTTATACCTACTAACTGATTAAATTTTTTAACTTGAATAGCAATTTTAATATCATTTTTTTCGGCTATGACATCTGCACCATAATCACCGGATTTTTTTGTTGCACTTGCTTTGTAACCATCAGCTCTTAATAATCTTGCAACCCATTCTTCAAATTCATATGGGGTGAGGTCATCTATTTGAGAAATTCCACTATTTCTCAATGCATTTTGCAACTCTTCTTCATTTATATTTGAATCAATTTTTCTGGTAATATATATTATTAAAGAAATTATTGATGCAATAATTATCATGTAACCTATTGCTCGCATATGTTCCATACCACTAACCGAGTATGTCATATAGGTCATAAATATACCTATTGGCAAAAAAAATATTGCTCCAACAAGAAATGCGATTGTTGTTTCATTATTTCTCATATGTATAAACCTCCACAGAATCATTATAACATACATCATGGAATTTTTGTTTATCACAATCAATAAAAATATTAAATTTTTTTTATTTTTGGCACTATGGCGTGTGCTTGTCATATACAAATGTTCTCGCTTCGATTCAAACAACTTAGAGCTTTGGTGTTTTTTTATGCTTCTTGTTCTGGGGTAGTTGTTTCTGGGGTTTCGTCTACTTCTGGCACATTAATTGGTTCGTCATGAATAATTGGTTCGGTGGCTTGGTCGAACACGACATAATGTGGTCGTTGTGGAAATTTTTGGCGACATGCAATTTCGTAAAGACTGTGAGCGCGGTAATCGATTTGGCGCATGCGGGCATAGTACTTGCTCTTACTTGGTTTGTTGCGGTTGCCGTGAACGATGACGGGTGTTTGACGGATGGAAGTTAGTTCGTTAAATAAATCATGGGCATCACTACGAATTGCTAACAAGTTGGTGTACGGTAAATGATTATGTTGATAAATAAAGTTAATATCTTTTTGAGTTACGCCTAAGGTTGCGTGCAAAGCAACCCGCTTAACATGCTTGGCTGAGTAGTGCGCTTTGGGGCTTGTAGTGGTTAACTGTTGGTATGTAATCGGGCGGTGCGTGCGTAGCATTTGCGCAATATCCGCTGTTACATCAAAAGTATTTTTTACATCAAGTTCATTTAAAGTGTTAAACAAGATAGTGGATTCAAACATATCTTTAATTGGGTGTTTTTCAATCGACTCCATGAAGAAAGGTAAAACTTGCGCGGGGATACAATCTTCCACCGATAGATTATTAGCATAGTAAGCATCACGGATAGCTAAGGCGCTGGTGTTTGTTTGGCTGTTTTTGTCTTTATGGCGTGCCACTGAAATGGGTTGAATTCCGCTGTGCAAACGGTATAGTTCGCGCAAGTATTCAATCGCTAATATGTTATTCGGTCCATTTAAAATTTTGGTAATCACCATGGGCGGAATTTTGGGCAATAATTTTTTGATAACTTCACCTTCGGCAGTCACTAAGGATAAACCAGCTTTTAAGTGAACCTTCAAGTATTTTTCATATTCATGGCTTTGCTTAATCTTGACATAAGCAATTTGTTTTAATAATGCTAAATTGTTATCTTCGACGCCGAACACTAAATAACTGGCATGGGGGATTGTATTGGCAATTTGCACACCCGCTTTGGCGTAAACTTCGGGATTGCTGGTGGCGAAAGCTGTCGGCATTTCTAAGACAGCATCAATTCCGCACATAATCGCACTTTCCGCGCGCAAATGTTTTTCGATAATCGCAGGTTCTCCGCGCTGTGTAAAGTTTCCAGTTTGAATAACAACGATATGGGTGCAGTCAGTTAATTCACGAGTTTGTTGAATTAAATACTCGTGTCCTTTATGAAAAGGATTGAATTCCGCAATAATCACCGCAATCTTCATTAAAGTATTATACCACAAAACAAAACTATGCTACAATCATTATATGAAAATATTAGTGTTAAATTGCGGTAGTAGCTCGGTTAAATACCAAGTCATTGAAACAACAACCAAAGAAAAGTTTGTCGATGATGATATCCAAAGGGTTACCGACCACGCGGCGGCGATTCAAGAAATTTTAAGTAAAGTCGATTTATCGGAAATTAAAGCGGTTGGTCATCGTGTCGTTCACGGTGGCGAAAACTTTCAACATAGCGTTGTCGTGGACGATGCCGTATTAGCTGAAATGGATCGTATCGAATTTTTGGCTCCGTTGCATAATCCAGCTGCCATGGCAGGGGTGCGTGCTTGCCGTGAACAAATGCCAGACTTGCCGAATATTTTAGTTTTTGATACCGCGTTCCACAGTACCATGGAACCTGGTGCTTATTTGTATGGTGTTCCGTACGAAGACTACGAAAAATATGGTATCCGCAAGTATGGTTTCCACGGTACCAGCCATCAATATGTAGCAATGCAAGCAGCCGAACAATTAGGTCGTCCTTTGTCTGAATTGAAATTGGTGACTTGCCACATTGGTAACGGTGCTAGTGTTTGCGCTGTACAAAATGGTAAGTGCATTGATACCAGTATGGGTATGACGCCATTGGCGGGGTTGGTTATGGGGACACGCGCGGGGGATATTGATGCTGCGGCTTTGAGTATTATTTGTAAAGAACACAATTTCACCATTGACGAAGCCATTACCTATTTGAATAAATCTTGCGGTTTGAAAGGATTGTCTGGTATTTCATCTGATATGCGCGATTTGGAACCGGCAATGGAAACCAATGAACGCGTAAAAATTGCGTTAGATGTTTTTATTCATCGATTGGTTCAATATGTTGGTGCTTATGTGGCACAAATGAAAGGTTGTGATGCAGTGGTTTGGACGGGTGGAATTGGCGTGCATCGTAAATTTGTTTCGGAACGCGTGATGGAGTATTTTGATTTCTTGCCAAATTGTAAAAAATTAATTATCCCCACCAATGAAGAATTAATGATTGCCTTGGAATGTGAAAAATTGTTGCAAAAAAAATGATTAGTTAAAGCTAATCATTTTTTTATATTCGTTTTATTTCGTATGTCCATAAGCTTTTTGGTAAGCATAGCGATTGGCAAAGTAGCGATTTGCTTGGTCAGTTGCCACAGGGCAGTAGTTGCGCATTTTAGCGTATTTTTTGTCTTTGGTTGGTACCCATTTACCATAGTTGTTTTTAGGGCTGATTTCAAATTTATTACAGATACCTGAAATACCAGTTACAAAATAGTAGTGATTACAGCCTTCAATTTTTTTGCAGCCAGAAGCTTCCCAGTAGTCGATTGCCATATCCACCATGGTAAGATAGTCTTTGGTTAAAGGGTTATTCTGGTTATAACCAAGGTATTGATTTTTTTGTTTGACGATATCGGCTAAAGAACCTTTAAAATAAGGGGAAGAAGCACGATTAAGCACGGTATGCAAAATTTCAAACGGGTCTGCACCGCGACCAGCTTCACCATACAACATCCGCGCCAAAACTTCACGGTCGTATTTAGAAACGCGTGATTCCATACCTTGTTGAAATTTTACGATTGCTTGTTCGACCACTTCTTGTGTTTCTGCGTTTATTTCTTGTTGCTTCGCGCTTTCTTGCACATTTTTAACTTCAACAACGGGAGCAACTGGCTCGGCTTTGGCAATAAAGTTAAAATCAGGAAGTTCGGCAGTTGGGTTGATATGGTAAAGTTTTTCTGTGTTGTCTTTATGATTCTGAACTTTTGTTGTTACATATTCGACACAGGTCGGTGTAATAAGTTGTGCTGCCATTGTTATCGCAAATCCTGTTACTAACTTACTTAACTTGGATTTAAATTGATTTAATATTTTTATGTCGGGAATGACTGGTGCTGTTTCTGTGTTAGCTGCAAATTTTTCTTTTGCTTTTTCCTTGATTGGAGTTGTTTCCTTGGTTGGTACTTGTGGTTCTTTTGAACTTACAAAAACTCCGTATTTTTCGGGATTAAATGAATTAACTCTGATTTGGGTAGGTGTTGACATGGGACTAATCAAAGCTGTATTGACAGCAATTTTTTTTGCGATTATTGGTTGCGTTGTTGAATCGTTAATTGTTTTAATTGAATTTATTGTTGTTTTTGATAAGGAAACAGCAAACTTTTCTGCAGCCTCAGCTGCGCGTTTTTGTGCTTCTAATAATGCTGTTGCTTTTGCTAACAAACCCATTCGGTTAATATACACGAAAGTCCTTTACATTTCAAGTCCTATTTGTTATAATCATTCATTATGGCAGTACCAAAACATAAAGTATCGAAAGCGCGTCGTAACACGCGAAATGCGAACAACAGTAAATTAACCGTTCCAACATTAACGGAATGCAAACAATGTAAGGCTGTAATTCGTCCACATGTTGTTTGCCCTGAATGCGGTTACTATGACGGCGTAAAACGCATCGAAACAAAAAACGATGTAAAGGCTAAGAGAGCCAAGGCGGCGGCTGAACGCAATGCACAATAATCAGGTGCAATCTGATTTAGCAATTTTGGTTGGCGTTGGTGTCAACCAAATTTTGTCTGTAGACGATTTAGACGAACTTTCTTTATTGTGTGCGACCTGTAATTTACAGACAGTTGGTCGTGTGATTCAAAACCGTAAAGATGTTGATGTTACCTATTATATAGGTACTGGAAAAGTTGAAGAGATTAAAACTATGATTGCGGAAACTAATGCCAATGTCGTGGTTTTTGATGTTGAGTTATCTGGTAGTAAAGTACGCAATTTGGAGCAGGCTTTGGGCGTTCCTGTTTTGGACCGCAGCAAAGTTATTTTAGATATTTTTGCCGCGCGTGCGCAAAGTGCAGCGGGTAAGTTACAAGTTGAGTTAGCGCAGCTGCGTTACAATTTACCACGCTTGATTGGTAGCAGTGGCTTAATGAGTAAAATGCGTAACGGTGTCGGCATGCGTGGTCCGGGTGAAAAGAAATTGGAATTGGATAAGCGTTTAATTCGCGATGAAATCACTGCACTGGAACGCAAGTTGGCTGATGTCAAAAAAACACGGACAGTTGCAGTGCGACAACGCTCCAATCAACAACGCGTTTGCTTGGTGGGATATACCAACAGCGGTAAATCAACTTTGTTTAATTTGTTAACTAAAGCTGGTGTTTATGCTAAAGATGAATTGTTTGCAACTTTGGATACTACTACGCGCGCTATTTATTTAAATGGTAAAAATTTTGTTTTAACGGATACGGTTGGTTTTATCAATCATTTGCCACATGAATTTATTCGTGCCTTTGAAGCCACCTTGGATGAAACTCGCGAAGCTAACTTATTGTTGCATGTTGTCGATTGTTCCAATCCTGAACATGAAAAGCAGATTGCTGTGGTAAATCAGGTTTTACATAATATTGGTGCGGACACGATTCCACAATTAATTGTCTATAATAAAATTGATAAGAATCCTGGTTTTGTTGTTCCAGATGGAGCTGTTGCGATTTCCGCAGTACAAAAAATTGGCATCGACAAATTAAAAGAACAAATATACAATTTGATATAATTTATGTCATTAAAACTAAGCTTAGTGCGTAAAGTTATATATTGTTAATAAGGGGGATTAAATGATGAAAATTACCGTTTATGGTGGAACAAACAATAAATTTTACAGCGAGCAAGAAATTCAAGCTTGCGCCGATTTAGGTAAATTTTTAGCAGAAAATAATTTTGAAATTTTAACCGGAGCTTGTGGTGGTTATCCGTATTTTGTGGGACGCGGTGCGGTACAAGCTGGTGGTAAAGTGATTGGCTATACTCCGGCAGCGGATATGCGAGAACATTTAGAACGCTATAAATTTACCACGGACGGTGTGACCGACTTAGTCTTTAACGAAAACATTTTACCAACCAACAGCGAAAACTTTTTAAAACGCAGTATGGATATGACTCCATATAGTGATGTGGTTGTGGCCTTGGGTGGCAGCTGGGGAACATTTAGTGAATTGTTATTTTCGTTCTTCGCGAAAAAGAAAATGATTATCGTTGACGAATTTGGTGGAGCTGGTCAAATTTTTGATACAGTTAATGATTTCTTCCGTAATCGCGATAATAATCCAGATGTACAAAACGGCGCGGAAATTATTCATGTTGCCGATATGGATTCTTTAAAAAAGATGTTGTTGCAAATGGTGAAATAAGCGATAATAGAATTATGTCTTGGGAATTAGTTTATATCATTTCGGGGTTGGCAATGCTGCCGATTTTGATTTTCGCCGTTATAGCTTCGATTAATGTTCATACCGTGATTGACCGCTTTCATCGCGTGCCAGTAACTGGTAATTTAACCGGTAAAGACTTGGTCATGCGTATTGCGCAAGAAAATCAATTAAATATCGGTGTGGAAGAAGCTGCTGGCGGTGCCGGCGACCACTATGACCCCCATGCCAAAATGGTGCGTTTAACTGCCAAAGTTTTAAATGGTACTTCGGTTTCGGCTTTGGCGATTGCAGCTCACGAATGTGGTCATGCATTACAAGATGCGCAAAGTTATTTACCTTTAAAAGTGCGTAACTTTGTGATTGGTTTGAGTAATTTTTCCAGTCGCTTATTAACCCCGTTGATAATTATTAGTTTTTTTGCCACTTTGTTGACGGCAGGATTGGCAATTGAAATGATGAAGTGGGCGTTATTATCGTTCTGTATTATTTATGGACTTAGTGCGTTAATTAGTTTTATTACTTTGCCAACGGAATTTGATGCTTCGCGCCGTGGCATGAAAATGTTAGAAGATTTACATATCATTGAAACCAAAGCTGAACGCCGTGGCGTCCGCAAAGTATTAAGTGCAGCGGCAAATACTTATGTGATTAGTTTTGCTATGTCATTAGTTTACTTTTTGCGTTATTTATCATATTTTATGATGGCGTTCGGACGCAAGCGCCGTTAAAACAAAGGAGTTAGGAAAACATGAAGATTGGAATTGTGGGATTACCCAATGTCGGAAAGAGTACCTTATTTAATGCTATTACGCGTGCGGGAGCCGAAGTCGCGAACTATCCGTTCTGCACGATTGAGCCAAATATTGGTATTGTGCCTGTGCCTGACCCGCGCGTGGATTTTTTGGCGGAACATTACCATGCTAAATCGGTGATTAATTCGACCGTAAAGTTTGTGGATATTGCGGGTTTAGTGAAGGGTGCGTCCCAAGGTGAAGGTTTGGGTAATAAATTTTTGGCGCACATTCGTGAAGTTGATGCCATTGTGCATGTAGTGCGTGCTTTTGATGACCCGAATGTGACCCATGTTGACGGTGGCGCCAATCCAGAAAGTGATATTGATACAATTAAATTGGAATTGATGTACGCCGGTATTGAGAAGCCCGTTATCTATGTGGCAAATTATAACGAAAGTGATATTGCTGATGACGGAGCCAACAATCCGCACTATGCTAAAATCAAAGCTATTGCAGCGGCGGATAACGCGCAAGTCATTGGTATCTGCGCTCATGTTGAAAATGAATTAGCAGCTTTACAAAACGATGACGAGCGTGCCGAATTCATGCAAATGTACGGTTTACAACAAAGTGGTTTGGACAAATTGGTTGTGGCGGGGTATCGTTTGCTTGGTTTGATTTCATATTTGACGGCTGGTGAACCCGAAGTTCGTGCTTGGACCATTAAAAATGGTGATACTGCATTAATTGCGGCGGGCAAAATTCATACCGACTTCATGCGTGGCTTCATCAAAGCCGAAGTTGTTTCTTATGATGACTTTGTGAAATACGGTAATTTATTAGCCGCCAAAGACCATGGCCGCGTACGCCAAGAAGGTCGTGATTATGTGGTGCAAGACGGTGATATTATTCACTTTAAATTTAATGTGTAACTGCATACTAAAAATCATTTGGTCTTTGTCGATTTATGGTTTAAAATCAAACCATGAATTGGGGAAATTCTTTGTTGGTGTTTGAAGAATTTGCAATAGGGCTTAGTGAAGTCGCCTATGCTATTGGTAAAATATTCCATTACTTACTGTTGTCAATTTGGACATTAATTGCGAATGTTGTGAATGCCATTGAAGGAATTTTCCGTAAACTGGCCGGTTTAGATGTTCCCGATGGTAATGATATGGTCAGCGAAATTATTTACCACGATACTGTTGGGACAATCTTTGGTAATATGGTGGGGCTGGCAACTGCGGTAATTATCTTCTTTACCATTTTAAAAATTATTCAAGAACATTACAAAGAAAAAGATGGCGGCAATCCTTATAAAATTGTGCTGCGAACTTTTAAAGGTTTGTTAATGTTCTTTTTTGTTCAAGCCGCTGTTGTTGTTGGTTTGAAGGCTTCACAAGTTATGTTCCGTGCTTTGGACGCCGCAAGCGGTGGTGGTAGTGCCAGTGTCGCTGGTCAAGTTTTTAAATCCATGGCTTATGATGCCAACCGTAAACGCGTGGGGCGTGATGGTCGTGGTGGTTTGAAAGCCGATGCTATGAATCGATATTATTCCCGTATGGACGATAGTACCGTGGATACTAAAGACGGTAAATATTTTGTTTTGGAAATGACGGGTGATCCGGTATCGGGCGCCAGTGTCTCTAAAGAAACTTTGGTGGATTTGTTCCCAGCTTATGGTTATGGCATTGTAAATTCAGATGGTAGCGTTACACCGTTGGCAAAATGGGCGGGCAATAAAAATCTTTCCACTGCTGCCGAAGGTGACGAAGGTGAAGGTTTTTGGGACGAATTCTTCGCCGGTGGAGTGACTGATGGTTTTGAAGATGACGATTATGATATTTCTGATGGAACAATGAATGGTAGTGTTGGTTACAAAAATGAAATCTTGCGCGGTTTTGATTTGTCTGTTACTCCTTCCATTTCTTTGGCTTGG
>JAFYKU010000019.1 GCA_017537405.1 Clostridia bacterium | reverse complement strand
ATTCGAAAAAAGAACACATTGCTGTTGGTGAAGCGCGTAAATTAGGTATTCCGGTTATCGGTATTATTGATACTAACTGTGACCCAGATGATGTTGATGTAATTATTCCAGCAAATGACGATGCGACACGCAGTGTAAGTTTAATCTTGGCAGCTTTAGCTGATGCTGTTATTGAAGCTAAAGAAGGTGTTGAATTACGCTCAACTGCAAGTGAAAAAGAAACTGTTTCTATGGCTGCTGCAATTAAAACAAAAGCAGTTTTGGAACCTGTTGAACAAGATGAAGAAGAACCTGTGAAAGCAGAAAAAACAAAAACAGTAAAAAATGGAGATAAATAATATGAGCGATATTATGAAATTAAAAGAAGCAACCGGAGCAGGTGTTTTGGATTGTAAAAAAGCTTTAGATGAAACTAAAGGTGATTATGAAAAAGCTGTTGCTTTGTTGCGTGAAAAGGGTAAAGCAAAAGCTTTGAAGAAAGGAAGCAGTGATCGTATTGCTGCTGAGGGTATTGTTGGCTCTTATATTCACATGGGTGGAAAAATTGGCGTATTGGTTGAAATTAACTGCGAAACCGATTTTGCCCAAAAAAGTGAACATTTTAATCAATTAGTAAAAGATGTTGCAATGCACATTGCTGCTGCAAATCCTAAGTATGTAACCGCTGATGAGGTTCCAGCTGCTGTTTTAGAAAATGAAAAAGAAATTTTGAAAAAACAAGCTATGGAAGAAGGTAAACCGGCTGCTATTGCAGAAAAAATGGTTGAAGGTCGTGTAAAGAAATACTATCAAGATTATTGTTTAATGGACCAACCTTTTGTAAAAGATGGTTCTAAAACTATTAAAGATATAGTTAATGAAACTATTGCCTTTGTTGGTGAAAAAATTACTATTCGTCGTTTTGTTCGTTATGAAATGGGTGAAGGTATTGAAAAACCAAAAGACGATTTCGCTGCTGAAGTTTCTAAAACTATGGCTGCAAAATAATCTCAATATAAGGGGGAGTTATGGATTATTTAAACGATAAATTGAATGAGTTGTTGTTTTCTTTGGAAGAAAAATTGAACAAGCGTTTTGATTTTTTGAAGAACGAATTCATTTCAATTCGTGCTGGTCGCGTTGATACGCGTATTATTGAGCGTGTTTCAATTGATTACTTCGGTACTATGACACCAATAAAAAATTTGGCTAACATCTCTTGTACTGATGCGCGTACAATTGTCGTTAATCCTTGGGACAATTCAGTTTTATCATCGATTGTTAAAGCATTGGGTGCTGCAAATTTGGGTACTATGCCAGTAGATGATGGTCGTGTTGTTCGTTTAGTATTCCCACAATTAACAGCTGAAACTCGTAAAGATTTAGTTAAAAAAGTTCATAGAATTGCCGAAGATACTCGTGTTGGAATGCGTAATGAGCGTCGTGATGCATTGGATCAATTAAAGAAAATTAACAATGTTGAAAAGATTAGTGAAGATGATGTTAAAAATGTAGAACATGATGTACAAAAAATCTTAGACGATTACATTGCTAATGTTGATACTGCATTGGCACAGAAAGAAAGAGATATAATGACAATATAATAGACGATTAGTTTATTATATGTTATAATTATTAATATGGTTATTACAGAATTTGGTAAAAGGTGTTTAACTGCACTATTGTTAATCGTGTTTTTTGCTTCGATTATGGTGCTGCGTGCTTGTGCTGGTGTGTTTGGCGTATATATTTTTGATGCATTAATTTTGATTGCTGCTACTGTTGGGACATGGGAAATTTGCAGTGCTCGAAAGCTTAATCGCCGTGGGGCAAATGCGATTGTTGCGCTAATAGTTGAAGCGTTAATTTATTTTTTCTTTATTATTGGAATTGAAATTTTTCAAGAACCGTTGCCTTGGTGGTTACAAATTATTGTTTCTTTGGTTATAATTGCTATTTTTGTTCTTTTTATTGGATTATCGAATATGGTAGATAAAAAGTTAGCCAAAGAGTGTGCCTTGCAAAAGAAAAGCTTGAATAAAGAAGCTTGGGGCGGTGTATTAGATTTATTATATATGATTTTTTACCCTGGTTTTTTCTTTGCTTGTGCTGTTGTATTAAACCATATGACGACTGATAGTATCGGGTTGTTTGGGTTATTGTTGGTTATTTTCATTTCATGTTTTACTGATATTTTTGCTTATTGCGTTGGTAAGTTGTTAGGAAAAGGGTCACCTAAAATGGCTCCAAAAATAAGTCCGAAAAAAACATGGGTAGGTTTTGTTGGTGGATTATTCGGTGGTATTTTAGGTGCTTTAATTGCTGTATGGATTATAAGTGGAAACAGTACATTGTCTGCGCGTTTATTTAATTTAACCAAAGATGCATCATTAATTCAAATCATTTTTGTTGCGGTTGGACTTGCTGGGGCTATAATAACTACTTTAGGTGATTTATACGCTAGTTTTGTAAAACGAAAAGCTGGGATTAAGGATTTTGGCAGTTTGTTACCGGGGCATGGTGGCGTAATGGATCGTGTAGATGGTATTATTTTAAATGTGCCATTCATATTGTTAATTATGGGGATAATATAATATATGTCTCAAATATTGGGTTTTCTGCAAACTATTGGTTATTTAGCCTTAGCGGTATTATTGTTAATGCTCATGATTACAATTCATGAGTTTGGACATTATATTACCGCTAAAATTTTAAAATTTAAAATATATGAATTTTCGATTGGTATGGGAAAACCAATTTATAAAAAAGTAAAGAAGAATGGTGAAATTTTTGCGATTCGTATGATACCCGTTGGTGGATATTGTTCTTTTGGTGAAGATAATGTTGAAATTCCAGATACAGATCCCAATTCTTTTAATAATAAAGCTCCATGGAAGCGTTTAATTGTGATGTTTTCTGGTGCATTTTTTAATTTTATTTCAGCAATATTTTTTGCAGTCGTTTTATTGTCTTTAATGGGATACGGAAGGGTTGCGAATGTAGGGACTACTTATAAAAATAAAGATTTTGAAACAGATCCGACTCAATCGGAAACAATTACTTTAGCTGAAATTTTAAATATGGAAAACACATTAACAGATGCAGACGGCAATAAGTTTACTTTTGTTTATGATGAAAACACGCAAATGTTGATTGAATCAGTCAACGGAAAAAACATGAATTTGTTTACTGGGGTTTCGACAATTTTGGAAAAAACGCATGTAGGTGACGATGTAAGCTTTGTTGTTGCTTGGGAAAATGCATCTGGTGAGGTTACCAAACAAAACATTCTATTAAAAGGAATAACTTCAAGGCAGTGGAATGCATTATCTAATGCGGGTTACGCTTTGCCCTTAAATGATAAAATTTATCATAATGTCGGTGGAGCAATATTAAAAGCGGTTCCGTTTTCTTTTGAAGTCGCTGGCATGATTTTTGATATTTTAGGAAAGTTGGTCACAGGGCAACTTGGAATGAATGCGATCGGTGGAACCGTTGCGACTGTGTCTGTAATGGGAAATTCAATTGGACAAGCCATAACTTCACAATCGGTAGATATTGCTTTTGCGCAAATGTTTTATTTGCTAACTTTAATCAGTATCAATTTGGCTATTTTTAATTGGTTGCCAATTCCATCTTTAGATGGT
>JAFYKU010000018.1 GCA_017537405.1 Clostridia bacterium | reverse complement strand
TCATCATAAAGCTTTTTGATTTCGAATCGGGGAAGGCGTCCACCATAGGAGAAATGATTACCTCCTGCATTCCGCCTGAAAAGGCAAAAATGACGGTTGCAATCAAAAAACCGATAAAAATATTGAGAATCATCGCAAATAATTTTTATACAATCACTATGTTCAATAATTTTAGCCCAATGGTTACACGATAAAACTAACCACCCTTCTTCTATTTTCCAATAACGAAAAATTTGACCACTGTGCAAAATTGCATACGGGTCAAATTGTTTTAAATCATTAACAATAATTGTTTCAGAATCAACAATTGAAGCTATCATATTATTCTTCACTTTTGATAATTTCGGTACGCTTATCTGGGAATGATTCATAAAATTCAATGACATCATTAATAAATTGACGCGCTGAATGTTTATCCCAGAAACCATCGGCATCACCCCACAAAGACCAAACTTGGTTTTGACAAACGAAATCATCAATTCGAGCAAAATTCAACCAGTTTATAACCTTCAAGAATACATTTAATAATTTACCATCTTTGGCAAAATACATTTCGTTTGGCACATTATAGAGCAAGCATTCAATATAATATCCGCGAACCAAACGCAAATTCCTATCTTCACGAGCACTAATTGCAACTAAATTTTTCATTAAACGAACCATGCGTTTAAAGTTTCCTTTAGTCATTGAATCTTTTAGATTTCCGTTATTTGTATGTAAATTTGTAAACATTAAAAAATGTTCATCAAGTCTTTGGTCATGAACTAATTTACAACGAATACTTCCACCATCTGGATAAAAATATTTATATTTAAAACAAGGAAAAATATCAACTGCGTGTTGCATTGTACCAAAAGCAGGTATTAAAATTGTTGTTGTACCAAGAATTGGCTTAACGCCCAAAAGTTTGCGCAGCTCTTCGGCAAGCACTTGCTTAAAACGACTAACATCAAAATAATGATTAAAATCAACGAAAAAATTGTCGCGAAATTTTAAATCTTCAAATTTCATCGTATCATAGTCATACTCGCTAGTTTTATTGACTTCTACAATTACTTCAATTTTAGATTGAAATTTTGTATTTGTTTTACAAGCATAAGAACCTTGTAAATAAATTGTAACATCTTGTGGGTTAAAGAAAGGCGCAACACGAGCAACATTTACCACCGCTTGTTGTAATTTTTCTTCGATGAAATCATAGTCTGGTTGCATTGATTGCGAAACCACTTCGTCAGATGCGTTTTTAATAAATTCTTCAGAAAAACCCAAAATTTCCCCCTATGCTAGGTTAGCAAAACTATTAAAAGTTGTCTAGCGAGAAAAGTGTATTTAACAAAACGGTATTCAAATCTGCTAGATTGTATGAGTTATTACCACAAATAATTTTTTGCAAACTTAAAATATTTTGATTACCTATATAAATAATACTTGCAACTAATGGACTTTTCAATGTGGCATTTATATCTTGTAATTTTTGTATATTATCTTTTATATGGTTGTATTCTGTGGTTAATTTCATTATTAAATTTTCTGTACTTAGTTTTTCTTCAACATTATCTCTTAAAGTAAACAGTATCTCAAAAACACTAACTGCCCTATCCAAAATATTTTGACACAAAAACACAGCATCACGCGAAATCTTAAAATTTTTAGATTCGATTTTATATTCGCGTATTGATAAATTTAAAGCAACGGAATTCATACTTAAAGCTTTTTGAGCTTCATCATATGTTTTATAAACCCCTGCAACCCACCGCCATTGATTATCGGTTTTTATTACACAAACACCCAAACCGCTTTGAGCCGCTCCTATGCCAGCTTTAAATGCCGCCATTTTATTGTCATAACCCACTTTTTCAAGCAACCAAACTTTCATTACGGGTGTCTTTATCTCTTGCCCGAACACTTGATTTTCTATGTCACGGAATTTAAAACCACGCAAAAATAATGTCACAATACTTGTTACTGTAACAACGATTAATACTATCACCAGTACAATAAAGAAATTACCCCGATGATGGTAGTTATGACGCTTTAATTTGTAACCTGCATATAAATCTTCGATGTCTATGCTTATTCAGTATAAGTAAAAAAGTGTCCTGCAATTTGGATTGTATCGCCGTCAACCATACCTATTTTTTTTAATTCCGTCATAACACCACGCTGCACTAAACGGCGTTGGAAATATCGATTGCTCTCTGTATCTTCTAAAACCACACCACGAATTAAATTTTCAATAAACGGACCGCTTACTTGATATGTACCATTACCACCAGAAACAGCAAATTCATTTTTATCAATTTTTTCTTCCAAAACAGCTTCAACAATTAATGGTTCTGGTTTTGGAATTGTGTTCAATACTTGCAAACAAGCACTTAACAATTCTTTCAAACCAGTATGATTCAAAGCTGAGATTTCAAACAATGGAATTTCTGCATCAATCTTTGATTTAAAATTTTTAATTTGTTCCTCTGTTGCACTATCAATCTTATTTAAAACAATTATCTGTCTTTTGTTTTCTAAATCGGCATGATAGTTTTTTAATTCTTGATTAATAACTTCATAATCATGATACGGATCACGACCTTCTGTAGCCGCAATATCAATAACATGTAATAGCAAACGAGTACGCGCAATATGTTTTAAGAAATCAATCCCTAAACCGACACCATCACTTGCCCCTTCGATTAAACCAGGAATATCTGCAAATAACAAATTTTGCCCATGCACTTGCGCTACCCCAATATTTGGATACAGCGTCGTAAACTGATAATTTGCAATCTTG
>JAFYKU010000017.1 GCA_017537405.1 Clostridia bacterium | reverse complement strand
CGCTGCTGATGATAGTTAATAAAATCATAAAAATACTGAGTGCCATTTGGTAGACCCCCAGCATTTCAGCTCCTAATAGGCGTGATAAAAAAATTCGAAACACAAAACCTATGAAGCGTGTTAAGACAGCAAAAGCTGTAATGACAAGCACAGATTTTGTAAAGGTACGCATACACATGAATATGTTTGTGAAAGTTAAATATGAGAAGGGGAAATTGTTTGAAATCGCTTGTGAGTGTGGTGTAGCGCCTTGTACAGTCATTTTGGCGAATGGGTGTCGCAATGAAGACGAACTGCCGCCAGAAATTCTGGTGCCTGTGGCAACCCCGCTACGCTGCAAAATAATTGATTATCCAAAGTAATAAATTTGGGCTTTGTGATCAGTAAATTTAATTTGGTTACCGGAACGGGTACAAGTAATTGTTTCTGTTTGATTCGTAATATCTACAATAGTATCATTTAAGTCGCGGGCGTAGATTTGGGTAAAAGTTAGGTGATAGGTTTTCTTTTCTAATGTGTAAGTTCCAATACCGGTTAAGGCTAAACCTTTTTCTTTATGTTCGATGTGAATGCGGAAAGTATTATTTTTGTTAAAGGTTAGTTCGGAAGTTTCGGTAAAATCTTCTACCTTAAATTCAGTGGCTTCAACTCCTACAATGTGATAAGTGTCTTTTTGAAAAAAAGCAAAATAAACAACAATAGCAACACTAATTATCACGACTGCTACGATAGCTATGACAATACCAATTTTTGCACTGCGCTTTAACATTATGCGGCCTCCTTAGCAAATTTTATAATTGTCACCTCATAATCAAGATGTTTGATGTCAATGGGGTTTTGTTGAATAATATCTTGAACTCCGTGGCTTTCCACATTTTTTATTTCAAGGCTGTTGTTTGTATAAATTACATTCAAGCTTTGAATGTGGGTATCATTGCCACTATAAATGATGTAATCTATATGAATGATTGTTTTGCTTTTTAATTCTTCAAATTTGGTAACAATAAAAGGTATTGTTTCACTGGATGCTTCTAGGCCTACCAAATAAAGAATACCGGTTTGTTTGTCTTCGTTGATTTTGAAGTAACTGTCAGTATTCATTTGCATTCCTTTAAACAAGTCTGTGCTACGCATTTCAGTCATATGGTATTCAGTTCCAAATTGAAAACTAGTAGTGTCTTTACCACCAGTAAAATTCAAATACAACCCAAGACCTGCGGCAATAACAATGCCTAAGCCGACAAGTAATGCCAAAATCTTAATTATCGTGCTTTTCATCTGTTACATTATCTGCTTTTGCTGCTTTTTGAGCAACAATTTTCTTTTGTTGATTTTTCAAGCGCATATCGCGAGCATATGAAGTTGTTTTCTTTGTGATATGTTTGTCAAATTTAACTTTACGCATTAAGAATGCAATAATTCCTAAAAGAAGAGCAGCAGCGGTGATTAAAGAAGGGATTAAATACCACCAGTTTTCACCAAATAAGTTTGAGCTGGTATTACTTGTGTTTGTGTTGTCTTCGCTAGTATCTTTTTCATTTACCGATAAAATTTTGATACGGTCTGTGTCAGAGCTATCACTTACAAGATTAAATTGATCTTCTGTGATTTTGTTGACTTTTAAGTTTTTGATAAAGATATTGCCATTTGCAATTGAGTTTTCATTTGTTTCGGTAGTGATGTTACCCAAAGTGATTTGTAAGTTGACATTAGTTGCGTCAGTTTTAGGTTGTAAATACATTTTATATTCGTGGGTTAATGTTGGGTCTACTTCGTCAGTTGTAACTTCCAATAATCCATCATAATTAGAGAGTCCCAAATATGCGTTGTTACCATGCGCCTCAATAATAATTTCGTAATATTCGTCAACGGTTAAACTATAACCAAAGTTGTTTTGAATTATTGTTTCTGGTTGATTAATAATTTCTAAAGTAGTACCAGTTGCGGTAGCATTGCAGCTATAAGATGCAAGTTCATTAGTCGATTTCCATGCTTTATCAAATGTTAAAGTATTATTCAAATCTATATTGGCAATTGTTACTTGCCCAGCAGCGGGGTTTTGTGATGTGCTTACATTATCGATGAATGCAAAGCCGGTGCCATTCATTTCAAAGCGTAAGTAATATTGGCGTGAAACAGCATATGCGTTTTCGGCGATTGCGAACTCATAATGATGCCATTCGCCATCATTAATATCAATAATGTTTGGTAAAATAATTTCGTTAGTTAAATTTCCAGATTCGTCTGTTTCTGCTGTTAAAATGTAAGCACGAGTTAATGTAGTACCAGTGCTGCAGGCATCGAAACTGATATAAGTTGTTGCACCAGCTGTAGTGTTAATTGATGGGCTGGTTAAAATGTTTGTTGCAGTCGCGGTATTATGCATCATATACACATTGTTATTGTCTAGGTAGTTTGCATTAATTTTACCTGGATTGTTATCACCAAAACGGCTGTCGCTCCATAATGTAGGGTCTGTATTTACGATTCCGTTATTGTCATTATCAGTCGTCCAGCTGTCTGCGATTAATGGGTAAGGATAACTGCTATATTGATTATTTACTGTATCTGCGCTGCTACCTAAATCAAAGTATCCGTTAGTAATACTTGGAGTAGTGCTGTTATTTGCATTTTGGTCATGAACACCATGGACATATGGATTATCTGTGTTTTCTTTGGCATAGCTTCCATTGACTTTGTAAATTTTAAATTCATCAATACAAACCCAGCCAGTTGATTCATCTTTACCCAAAGTAAATTGAAGATCATGTTTTTGATTCAATTCTTTACCTGCGATAAAGAAAACTGTGTTCAATTGCCAACCATTATAGTGTGGATAATCAGAGATAGTAGTAATTTCTTGTGCAATAACATCACCAATCAAGAAGTGGAAGCCATTGAAACTTTCGTTGTTTTCCGCACCATTAGCAATTGAATAAAATTGAAACATGTAAACTTCATATGGTTTTGGTTGGAATGAGTAGTTGTTAAGTTTTAAAGATGTGTTTGCTCCATGTGCCTTCATTAACATGACATTTTTGGTTTCACCACTTTTAGAATAGAAATAAGGTTGATTGCTGTTAAATTGAGATTCATTAAAACCTAAACTTGAAGGAATGTCGGCAGTGGAAATATTAGCATTACTGTCGGCATTAGTTGTTGTTGTTTTAGCTTCAAAGTCGCTATTTGTGAATTCTGCAACTAATTTGATATCGTTTGTATGAGTAAAGTCAAAAACTTCAGAAGTGCTTTTGTTGCGTTTTTCTAGTTCAGTTTGATAGAAGTTTTGTGAAACAGCAGTTACATTAAAGTTATCAAAATAGATTGCACCAATAGCTTTGTCAGTGTTGGAACCTAAGTAAAGTTTTGGTGTTACGGTGGCGGTAATTAGTTTATCGGTAGTAATGTAGAATGTTGCAGTATCCCAACCTTTGTTTTGTGGATATAAAGAAATTTCCTTGTCGTTTAAGTAGAAAGTACCAAAAGCAATATTATCTATGGTTTTAGCTGTTTGTTCGATAACATAATAATCGACCGATATCATGTAATAACTGTTTGCTGATAAAGTAATTTCGTTAGTGCTGTAACCACCCTTAATTGGTTGATTAAGAACTTTGTTGAAAACTACAAAAGGAGAACGATTTGCAATCTCACCGTCTGTTAAAGAATTATTAGGATATTTTTCATGAAATTTTGCGTTAGATTCAGGTGTAACTTGTTCAGCTCCAAAATAATCGGTAATGTTTGGTTTACTCCATGTTGATAAATCGTATGCGGTTGCATTTGATTTAAATGGCGAAACACTTTGTGCTGGGGTAGCGTATTGAAAAGAGCTTTCAGCCGTCGATACAAAACTTGCTAAACGACTGGATAAAACGGTAACACCCGGCGTTAAGATGAATAAAGCCATTGCTAAGATTACTGTCATTAATTTACAAAATTTTTTCATGATTGTTTCTTCTCCATATATACAATATATGGGGTTAGTGTACACCAAAAAGACCCTTTTAAGCAAGAAAAAAACTTTTATATAAGCTCTATACAAAAAAAATTTTTTGTGGTACTATCACATTATGTTGAAAGTTGCGATTATGGAATTAGGCACAAATCAAATCAAATTATCGATTGTGCGCATTGAAGAAAGCAAGTATTATGAGGTTGAAAAAGAATATACGGAGAGTGTTGGTATTGAACAACATTTAATTGAGAACAGTGAATTAATTAAGACTGTTAAGATTAAAGAATGTATTGATATTTTACAAATGTATAAACAAATTGCCATTGCAAATGGTGTAACAAAATATCATTGCATTGCTTCGGCAAATTTAACTACAGCAAAGAATTATATTTCATTCTTAGAAGAAATTAACGCTGATTTGGATTTAGAATTTAAATTGTTGACTGAAGAGGAAGAAGTTAATTACCTATATACTGCTGTTGTAAATACGATTGATGTTGCTAAAGGTTTGATTGTTTCGGTTGGTTCGTCAAGTACTCGTTTAGTTTACTATTGCCGCCGTGTTGTTTTAAACAGTGTTACTATTCCAATGGGTGCAGCGAATTTTACTTCGGTAGAGGACTTTAATAATTTATTAAAAGCCACTGGAGAAGTTTTCCAACAAATTGATGCAGAAATTCCTGTCATTGGTTCAAGTGAAATCTTTACTGGCTTTGCTCGTTTGTCGCGCAAGAAAACAAAATATCCATTTGATATGGACCATAACTATAACAGTGATAAAAACCATTTTAATGAAATCTTAAAATTTTTACAAGGTTTAGATGTTGAACGCGGGGCTAAGTTGAAAGGGATTACTGCAAATGGGGTGGGATACCTAATAAATGGTATGTCAATTGCTTTGGCTGTAATGGATTATGTAAATTTGTCAAAACTTATTATTAATGATTTTGGACGCAATGTGGGGATTACTCATCGTTTAACAATGCAAGAAGATGAGAAACCTGTAAACGATGTTAGTATGAGCAGTATTGAAAATATTATCTGGGCAAATGGCTTAGATTTAGAAAGCGCAAAATATCAATACTTATTAGCAAGTACCTTATACATGCAATTAAAAGTGTTGCATAAATTACCGCGTGCATATACTCGTATTTTGAAAGCGGCGACTTTATTGTTTAACTTGGGTGTGAATATTAATAAAGAAAACTTTGGGAAGATTACATATTATGCTATTTTAAACTCAAACTTATATGGGTTAAGTCATAAGGAAATTGTGATGGCGGCTTTTGTAGCAAGTTGTCGCAATTGGGACGATTTCATGTTATCTGAATGGGTTAAATACAAAGACTTAATGGAAGAAGAAGATTTGATGATTGTGCGTAAATTGGCTATTTTAGAATCTATGGCATATACAATTAATTTGCGTAATCAAAAAGTTGTGAAAGATATTTCTTGCGATGTATTAGGTGATAGCGTTATTATTAAATTAATCACAGAAACTGATATGAAAAAAGCTAAGGTTGATGTGGAAGCTGCAAAAACCGAAATTTTCCAATTGAAAAAATTAGGCAAAGAATTTACGCGTATTTATAAAAAGAATGTGGAAATTTTGTAATGGAAGAATTACCACCAATTATAGAATTTTTTGATGACGAGCCAATCATTACGCCTGCGGCGATGCGTGGTGGGGTAAAGGTTGAAATACCAACAACGATTAAAACAGCATTGTGCGCTTTTCTTTGTGAGAATATTGATAAAGAAAAGTTGGGAACAATTTTAGCAGATTGTCGTTTGTTGTTCTATGTCTACGGGCGTTCGGGCAAGGTTCCTGTTTTTCAATACAAAGAAGACTGCTTAATTGTTTTGATGACAGTGGGGAGCCCTGTGGCAGCGGCGGTTATTGAAGAGTTAAAATACCTTGGTATTGAAAATGTAATTGCATTTGGGACTGCTGGTTTATTAGATGGGGGAATTGATGACGGTGCTTGTGTGTTAATTGAAAAAGCAATTCGTGATGAAGGAGCAAGCTACCACTATTTGTCACCATCTGTTTATGTGGACACTAATGAAAAACTAACTGCTTGGTTGGAAGAATTTTTACGCACCTGTGGTGTGTCGGTTGTGCGTGGTATTACATGGACGATGGATGCCATGTTCCGTGAAACGCAAGCTAGGACTGCAAAACGCCGCGAACAAGGGGCTGTCGTAGTGGAAATGGAATGTGCAGGCTTTGCAGCGGCGGCTAAGCGACTGGGATTGCGTTTTGCAGAGTTCGTATTCTTTAGTGATACATTGGTTAACACAAATCAATGGCATATGTTAGGTGAGCAGCAACAACAAGATGAACGCCGGTCTTTAAAAGTAACTTTTTTACAATCTTTGTTAGGTGTTGTTAGAAAAATCAAGTTGCCTAATTAAGTTAATTGCAATTATTATATAGTAATGCAAAAATTGGGGAAGTGGTGTTTTATAATTATCGGCGGCTTATTGGCTGTCGCGGCCGCTTTGTTGGCTCTGACAAATTTTATCAATGGTCGTCAATTGTTTAGTTTTGAGGGCATAAACGATCAAATTTTTTCGATGGGAATGTTGGTTGCACCTTTAGTTATCGTTGTATTTATTTTGTTTAAATATTTAGATACGGACGGCAAGAAAAAGAAATCTGTTTCACAATATTATTCAAATCGTTGGATGACAAACGAAGAGCGTGACAGAATTTATATTTATACCAAAGCGTCACAATTATCGACCTTAAAGAAAACAGGGCCTTTGGCGCGCTTTGAGTTGATTGGTAATGATATTCATATCAATATGGTTTCCAAAGATTTTCACTCAATTATTTTGGGAACTACTGGTGCGGCAAAAACACAAGGTTATGTATTTCCTTTCTTATATACATTAGGTTTTTCAAACCAAAAACCAAACTTGGTTATTACGGATCCCAAAGGTGAAATTTATAATACTTTGGCAGAAAGTTTGCGTCAACAAGGTTATGATGTGCAAGTCTTTAATTTGAATGATCCAATTCGTAGTTCGCGTTGGAATCCTTTTGAAAGACCGTGGGATATGTTCCAAAGGGCACAACATTTGGAACGCGAAATTAAACGCTATGAAAATGCTAACCCTGCGAAATTGGGTTTGCGTGTGATTGCAAGTAGTTATCCACCTGTTTGGTATGCTTTTAATGGAATTGCCTTCCCAACCAAAGAGATGGCGGAAAATGAAATGCGTACTTTGCGTCAACAATTAATTTCGGATTCAGAAGCCGATATTAAAGATATTTGTTCTGCGATTTGTCCAATTGAAAATGATAAAGATCCAAGTTGGGAACAGGGTGCTCGTGATTTAATTCAAGGTACTGCGATGGCGATGTTGGAAGACAGCTTAAATCCTAATCTCGGTATGACGCGTGAAAAGTTTAACTTTTATAATATCTTTAAAATTGCTTCAATTCGCGATAACGACCCACAGGCGGTCTTTAAAACGATTAAGAACTATTTTGAAGGGCGTGATAAGTTGTCTGTCGCTGCTGCTTTGGCGCAGACTGTTACATCGAACGCGGAAAATACAATGCGTAACTTCTTTGGTGTTGTAACACAAAAATTATCTATGTTTAATGATAAAGGTATTTGTTACATCACAAGTGGTACGGATATTAAATTTGAAGAGTTTGCCAAGAGGCCGACAGCGTTCTTCTTGATTATTCCAGACCAAATCAAGGTGCGTCACCCACTGGCAACTTTGTGTATTTCGCAATTATATAAATCGTTGGTTGCTAGTGCGAACGAACGCGGTGGTAAATTGCCATGGCCGACATATTTCGTTTTAGACGAGTTTGGTAATATGCCGAAGATCAATGACTTTGCAACCGTGATTACAGTTTCGCGTTCGCGTGGTATTTTCTTTACTTTGGTTTTGCAAGATTACAAACAGTTGGAAACTACCTATGGACAAGAATCCGCGGTTACGGTGCGCAACAACTGTAACCACCAAGTCTTCGTCGGTGTTAATGATACTGATACGCGTAAAATGTTCTCCGATTTAATGGGGGATATGGAAATTACTACGGAAAGTACAACAGTTAGTCGTAACACTGGTAAGGCTGCAAAAGAAGATTCGGAAGGTGGTAGTAAGTCAACTGCGACAAATACTGCCAGTCGTCCATTGTTGCCGCCGAATGAATTGCTGGATATTGTGCCAGGTAATATCTTTGTTTATTGCTTTACTTTCCACCCATTACGCAGTAAAGTTACGCTCTTTTATGAATGTTTAAAAAAAGGTGTGATTAAATTGAAACCTACACCGGATATTTATGTTCCAGGTAAATACTTTGATGAAGCTGCTATTTATTATGATATTCGCCGTCGTAATGATATTGTGATTCGTCGTGTTAGTGCTGCGGAACGCAAAGATTTATTTGACTGGTAAGTTAGTGGTTTTGATTGACGATATCAAATATTAAAATTATAATTTATCCATACTATATTGGGGGAATACATATGAAGTATAGCCGTAGTAGGATTATTGCTCTGACCATTTTGAGTATCACAATGGCCTTGGCTTTATTTTGCACTGGTTATGTCATTGATTTGCGTAATTTTTCTTCCCATGCTGCTGAAATTAATACTAGTGGAAGTAGCGCTTTGTCGTTTGATGATCTTTATCGTCGTGTTAATGTCGATGGTTCTGGTTCAATTTTGTTGGGAAAAGATACTAAATTAACCTTAACCGAAGAAAGATATGAGCATGGAGTTTTGACTGAATTTTTAAATGCCAGCACAAAGCGATCTTTTGCCGAATTACAAAACACAAAACGCTTTTCCGGTTATCCGTATCCAATTTTTACCAATGATGAAATGGGTAAGATTAAAGATGGATATGGAAAGTTTTTGGAAATCCCAGTCATTTTGCTTGATACGATATCCAAAGATGATATAGTTTTATTTGAGTTAACCAACTTGCCAAGTTCATTGGTGATAACGCGTGACGGTGAAGAGCTTGTAAAAAAAGACCAAACAGGAGAGAGTGGTGTTATTAATGTGGAAGGCTCATTGCCAATGGATAAAGTTTATGCGGGCGAAAATAAGTATAAATATTTACAATGTGAAGAAAATGTCTATGATGATGACGGTAATTTGGTTTTAATATTAAGTTTTATCACGGTCACCAATCCAGACGGGTCCGAAGGATATGTGGTTAAGGTTAAAGATAAAGCAGGTCAACCATTTTATGGTAAAAATGGTCAAGTTATTGCATCTTTAGAAAGTGATGCAACAACATCACTTTGTGATATTAATAAAACCGTTTTATATCAGATTATTCGCAAAGGCGACAAAATAACGATTTGTGATGCAGGTGCAAAATTAATTAAAGATTTTGTTTATGAAAAACAATTTATTGGACAAGAGATCGGAGCGGTAGCGGTCAATGGAAATGGTGTGCGTGGTATGTTCCGTAAAGAAGGTCTTTATGAAGTAACCTTCACACAAAATGCACAAACAAGTAATGGTATAGTAACTAAATTTGATGTTAATTTTGCTTTTGTTATTGTTAATAAAGATACATATGATAACTTTCCGCATTTTAATGCAGAGAATCGTTTAGCAGGAAGTTCAGAAATTTATAATTATGCATACAAAGGAGATTTCCCTGTTGTTGAATATTCTTCAAAATGGTTTGATGTTCAAGTTAACGGTGTTGTTCCAGGAAAAGACTTAGATAAAAATTATGATCAAGAAGGTGATAGTCATTTATTGGAATTTTGTAATATGGGTGAATATCGTATGGTTTCAAGTCTGCGATATTCCAGTGTATATTTAGATACTTATGGTTCACTATATAAAGATCGTGGTGTGGTCGACGGTTATATTAATTTGAAGCGTGTTTTGCCTTACTCAAGTGTGCTTAATGTTTTGGGTTTTCAAATGTCGTATGGCGATCAGCTGACTAACAAAGAAGTTGCTGATTTACAGAAAGAATTTGCTGTTTTAACTGATGTTTCGGACGAAGTACGCGAATTAAATATGACTGCTACGGATACAGGTTTAAGCTATAATTTAATGCGTGTTAGTGATGCGTTAAAATATTCAAATCAATTGGCAAACTATTTGACAGAAAAAAACATTAAGCCAGTATGCACAAACTTTCCGCCTGTAAAAATTAAAGGAAATGTTCCATATTTAACTGGAGCAGGAATAAGTGGGGAAAAAGCTGTTGTCTTGTCGACTGTTGCTTATTGTGCAATGAATGGTCAAAATGCGGGTATTTGGACAAGCTCAACATTAGATGTTGGTGCTCCTTTTGAAAAAGTGGGGCAGTATTTAATTACTGTTTATTTTAAAGTTAATAATGAAATTTATCAACAAAACTTCTTTTTTGAGATTTCAAATTCGGTACATATTACTTTTAAAAACGGTGATGATCTTATTTATTTAAGTGATTTGGTTAAATTAAATAGTAAAGAGTTGGCGGGTGCAACTATTAAAATTAATTATAACCAAGATGGTGAGTTGGGTCGTTTTGAAACTCAACCAGTAATTACCTTGGAAACTGCTACATTAGGAAGTAATCAGTTCAGTGAACCAGAATTACTTCAAAGCGGTGAATTTGAGTTGGTTCCTGGCCAATATCGTTTAAATGTTGCATATGGAGCGTATGGAAAGTCAGTAGCTGTTTATAACATTATTGTAGATGATTCTGATGCCACAGGAATCAAAGCTCATACCAAAGCAGGGAGCAAGCAATATAAAGGCCTTGAAATTGTAGGTGCGGGAAAAGTTAATTTAACTTGGGATTTTAAACAAAGTGGAATTGACTTTGTGAATGTTGATTGTGAATTTTATGAAATGAAAGTAAAATCTGGCGTCGATTATAATGCGGATCGCAATTACGACAATTTGGATTTAAATCAAGTTAATAATATCCATTCTGGTTACAATTTTGTGGATACACCTTGGAAATCAAGCAGTGGTTATGAGCCAATTAAAACAGAAAATGGTTGGAAGTTGAATGAAACTTTTGAGAATCCCGGTTTATATATTTTCACTTTTACTGATGCAGTCGGACATGAAACTGAATATATGTTAGTCATTGATGGCAGTAAACCAACATTTTTGCAAAATATTAAGCCTGTTTTTTCCGCTAACGCCGTGGAATTAGGTTCACAAGGCGTACATGTTGCCTTTGGTAAAAAAAAGCTGATAACTGGTTCAATATTAAGTGATGAAAAGATAAAAAAAGTTTTTCAAGATGCTGGTCTTTTAGTTGAAGATACTATTGTCAATAGTAAAGAATCTTTTTTAGGCATTGGTTTAGAAACAGTCGAATATAGCATTAATGGTGCGGATTATAAGGATATTACTTCTCCATATTATAAAAATAGAGGTTATTACTCTTTAGCAAGCGAAGGAACTTATTATTTTCGAGTTACAGATGAACTCGGCAATAGAAGTGAATATTACATAATTGTCTCAAAAGATAGGTTTTTTGGTACCGTATATGCGGAAACAGTTGCCCCCAGTTATGAAGATGAAAGTAGGGGTATGTTAAAGTCAAAAACTACTTTAAATACTAGCTTGGTTTCTGCTACTGGCGGTATGACAAATCGCTCGTTTGCTACTTTCTCCTTTAAACAAAGTAATGACCCTAATTTATATGTTGCAAAAGTGTTTTTAAATTTTTATCCATTTACCTATGACTTGAAAAGTGAAAATTATCCTTTTGCTGAAATGACACAAGATAAAGTTTTTCAATATCAAAAAGATAATAATAAATTGATTTATGAGTTTAAGGATGGGGATTTGGGAAGTGAAATCCGTCTAGCATTATTTGATAAAAATAAGACAACACCCAAAGGTATGTATGTAATTACAGCTGAGTATAGTGTTGAAGATACTTATGCACAAAAAGGCCGTAACTATTATTTCATTGTTGATAATCAAAAAATGTTGCACTATGAACCAGGTAAATATGAGTCAGAATTAGAAATTACTTTTACAAATAAGACTGCAGATGCGAAATATTTTGCTGATAATAACAATCAAATAAATAGCAATTGTGTAGCTAAAGTATATGGTTTTGAAAGCAAATATTCTTATGGTCATGAGGGAATTGGCTACAATATTCAAATTGATGCTGACGGTATGGATAGTAAATTAAAAGGTAATAAACCATTGGAGTTTCATTCGTTAACTCCACGCTTTAGTTACATACATGATAACGAAATAGTTGAATTGGGTAGTGATAGTGTTTGTTGGGATAGTGGTAGTGGTTGTTGGGATATTGGTAAAGGAGCTTTGCCAACGGATAACCCAGAATATAAATTAATTATTTCTGATGATGCACGGAACATTGCTTGTCAGTTAATTAATGGGCAAGTAACAGAATTGAAAGATTCTAATGAAACAACGAGTGCAAATAACGATGTTTTAGTTTTAAATCTTGAAATTGGGCGTGGTATTAGTGCAGAATTACAAATTGGCGAAAATAATACAATTAACTGCTCAAAAATGGAATATGATGCTAATGGTTATACATTTGTTGTTGATCCAATGCAATTAAACGATTTAAAATTTGTTTTTGAAAGCGATCCAAACAGTATGTATGTTGATGTTGATTTGGCTGCTACTGTAGCAACATGGAAAGCTGTTGGTTTTGATGAAAACATTCAATTCAGTATTCCAACTCCAGTTAATAATAAATATAGCTTTGATATAATGGCTAATTTCTTGGACGGAAAATCAATTAAGAATGGAGCGAGTGTATCTGTAAATATAATTACAACTCAAGGTGATTTATTAACTACTTATACGATTTTGTTTGATAGAGCTACGCCGAATTACAATCTCGAAAGAATTAGACAGGCTGATAATTTAGCATCGCAATTGCGTGAAATACCTGCTGGGTATATTTATGGTGTTGATGGAGATTTTGTTTTTGAAAATATCCATGGGGCAAATCACTATTTAGAAACAAAAACTATTTCTTATCGCGAAGTAGATAATAAAGGCGATGGTACGCAATCAGCTGTTACTTTTAAGTTATATTCTGGGGCAGACGGGGAAGCTCGTATTCCATTCTCGCAAATTGTTGGTTTGCGCGATAATGAAATGAAATATTACATGATTACGGAAACAGACTATGCGGGCAATATTCAAGAATATATAATTCAACTTCAAGGAAAAAAATATGCGAAGGGTGTCAATTTTATTGGTGCTATCGACAATGGTAATAGTCAAGTTCAAGCGGGGATTGAGATGGAGGTATCGAAGTCTAGCGTTCATCAATTCTTTTTGAACAACGATTCATTTAAATTCGAGTGTGGTGATGATTATTATTTAGCGTTGGGTAGTACAGCAAGTTGGCGAATTGGTAAAGAAGAGGTCAGTGATGCGCCAAATACAGAATATGGATTAATTGAAGTTTTGAATCACTGGATTGATGTTGCTACTGAAAAAGGTGTAAAGTGTACTTTTACATTGTTTGATCGTATTGGTGATAAAGAAATTTATAATTTTTATAATATTCGTGATAATGCACCAAAAATCGAGCTTGATTGTTACCAATCAAGTGTAAGCGAAAATGATGTGACTTTATCTGTAATAAATCTTCAAGAATTACCAAAAATTTTATTTGAGGACGGATTAGCATCATTATATAAGATGACGATAAAAGTTACAGGTACTAATATTGAATATGATTATGGTTTCAAAATCTATGGGACGCAAATACAAGGTTATGCAAAACAAGATTTAATCATAGAAGTAACAGATCCATTTGGGCGTGTAAGTGTTACAGAATATCATCAACAAAAACAAAGTTCGATTAGTTTTATAACATATGGTAATACCGTAACTCAAAACGGCGTTATTTATATTGGTGATGAACGCGGCGTACAATTTAGCTATTTGCGCGAAGCATACAATGTTTTGTTCTATAATGGCGCAACAGATGAAATTTTAACAGATTTACCGCAACCATCAATATCAGTTGATACAAAAACTTACACTTATACTTTTGTGCCAACAAAAGGAATCAGTTCAGTTGAACAATATCGTATTGTGGCTCGTGGTCGTGCGAGTGGTGCAGTCTTATTCGATAAAACATTTGTCTTTGATTCTCGTTTGCCAAGTGTGGAATGGAAGAATGCAAGCGAACAAAAAATTCAAGTCGAAAATCAAACTTTAGTTAGTGAAGTGATACTTGATATTTCAAAGAGTTTGGTGCCGATAAATTTTCCTGTTACCATTTCGTACACAAGAACCTATGACCAACAAGTAGAACGCGTTACTTTAAATGCTGGAACTCAAAAATATACTTTTAAACTTGCGGGTAAATATAAAGTTACATTGCGTAATACTGTTTGGGCAGAAAAAACTTATGAATTTGAAATAACTCAAAGCAATGATGAAATTGTGTCGGTATATGATGATGGGGAAAAATTAGTTCCAAGTGCGACTAATTATAAGTTTAGGTATAATAAAAATGATCCCGAAGATTATATGATGATTCCGCATTATATTTTCACAGTCGGTGCAGGCGATTTAGCTAATTACAAATCACATGGGTTAGAAGTTAAACTTGGGCATAGTGACCGTATTTTAGTTGGAAATACTGAAAAAGGGACAGATTTTTATGATTGTGATGCAGCTACATTGATTTGGAAAATAACAAACGAAATGGGTAGTAATCCCATCTATATTGCAACAACTGGTGTAGCGAAAGGAAGTTTAAATGAATCAACAAGTCCAATCACATTAAAATTAAGTGCTAACCCAAGTGTTGAATCGTTTAATGGAAGTTTTGAAATTAACCCATTAACGACTACATATCATGAAGTTGATGATGCATTTATGAAAGCACATGATAATAAAATTGAGGTTAGTTTGTCTAGTGCTATTCCATATTATATTATGGAAGGAAATACACTTGTTGTTGATTGTTATTTTAATGGACAAAAAGTAAAGACCTTGCAAGGAAATTCATCTGACCAAGTTTATATTATTAATCGTGATGATGCAGGTTTTTATGAATTTGAAGTACATGATATGGTAGGTAATTATTTGCTTTTTGGTGATCCCAACGAAACGAATAAGAAAAGTATTAATTATCAACAAAAGCGTTACACATTATGGGTAAGAACCAAACCAACAGTTTTGATTAACAACAAAATGCCAATTAATGGAATGATATATAATGATCGTGTTGAAATTAAACTGGTTGACTATGGTAATAATTTCTTGAGAAAAAGATTTGCTAATGAAATTGAAGCTGATGAAAATTATTTGAATAAGTATTATTGCATTAGTGAAGTACAAGTAACCTATACAGGTTCTAATGGAAAAGAAGAGACAATTATTACCGAACAAAAACCAACTTATGTGTGGACAAAAGCTGGAAACTATCGAATTAGAGTAACTTATCGAATTGATGATTCTTCTTTAAATAATGTGCATTCAGAATTTACCTTCCAAATTATTCCGTCTTATACTATTAGAGAAACTTTAAGTATGTCGATTTACCCAGATGTTCAAGTTGCATCGGTTAAACGCAATGGTTCTATAATTCATGATTTTGACAATATCAAGGTTAATGAATATATGGAGTTTGATGCAGATATTAATCCTGGCACTTATGTTGTAACATTAAAAACTTTCAATCATGTTTTACAAGAGTTCGTTTTCCATGAGATAGCGTTCAATATTCAACATAAAACTCATAGTGCTAGTGATTGTTTCATTTTAGGTGGTAGCAGTGGTTCTGGAATAACTGGCTCGGTAAGTTTACGCTATAATCCTTATTGGTTGTTTTTAGCTCAAGGTACTGTAACAATTTATATTTATAAAAACGAAGTGGAACAACTTAACTTGGTTGTAGATAAAACAGTTTTAGATAGTGAAAACTATAATTCACAAGACCTGTTTACGGCTTCTGATGCTGGTATGTATTCAATTATTGTTCGTGATGTTGATGGTGATCCTGTATTTATGGATAGTTGGACGGTGGAAGCAAAACAAAGTACTTTAGGATATGTCATTTTAGGTGTTGTTTTGGGTATTTTGGGTATTGGTTTAATCATTTTTATCCGTATGCGTAATAAGATGTCAACCAAATAAAATTATTCAATGCAATAGCAGTTACCGATTTGGCTTTGCAAGGCAACATCAATAAATATGTCTTTGCCTTCGATGATGTTTTGTGTTTGTAAATATTGTTTTACAGTTTGATAGGCTAGTGTTGGTGTGTTGTTTTTTTCGCTTAGGTGCGCTAAGATGACTTGTGATACATTGGCTTGGTAAAGTTTAGCGATTGCGCGTCCGCAATCGATATTAGATAAATGGCCTCGATTGCCAAGAATGCGACGCTTAAGCCAATCGGGGTATTTAGGATTGGCTGTAAGTTTTTGGATATCGTGGTTGCTTTCAAGTACAACGATTTGGCAGGCAGCAAGGTTGCTTAAAATAGTGTCAGTCATTTGTCCAATGTCGGTTGCAATTCCCACAGTAGCATTGTCTTGCTGGAATGTATAGCCAAGACAAAATTGGCTGTCGTGTGGCACAGTAAAACTGTTGACTGTAATGTCGCCGATTTCAAATGTGCTTTCAGTTTCGATAAAATAGTGGGGTGGTAATTTTAAACTGCGTTTTAAAATTTTAACACTTTGTTGGTGACAATAGATGGGGATATTATAATGAGTTACAAAATCCGCTACACCTTTCAAGTGGTCGCTGTGTTCATGTGTAATAACAATTGCATTGATACTATGCGGATCAATATGGGCTTGGTTCATAAGTTTTAATATCATCGATAGCGGCAAACCAGCGTCAACTAAAATATGGGTAGAGGAACTACCTATATATGTAATATTTCCGGCACTGCCGCTACTTAATGTTTGGATTTTCAGCATTTTAATAATATACTAGAAAATATGTTAAAAGTTAAGAGCAATTTACGAGTTTTTTTGTGTTGCGTTGCAATAGCTTTTGTTTGTTTATTTGGATATTTAATGTTTCAAAATTTTTGTGCCGAAGTTTTCATTCGCTGGGGGTGGGAGACACGGAATACGGTGGATACTTTGTTTGTTAATGGTTTTTGGAATGCCTTCATGATTGTTGCAATTGCTTATCCAGTTTTGGAAGAATTAATCTTTCGCTTGTTATTGTGTAAATTGTTGAAAGCAACAAAAATGGCTGATTGGTATGTTATTGTTATTAGCGCTGTTATTTTTATGGTTTATCATTGGTCATGGTCACAGGTTGCATATCAACTATTAATGGGGATTTGGTTGGCGTGGATTTTTATCAAAACACATCAAATCGGTTGGACGGTGTTAATTCATTTCATTAATAATGCCTTTATTATTACATATACATATTTAACAGGTGCTGGTAATAGCGTCTTTGCGTTAAGTGCGTTGAATATAATTCTTTCAATAAGTTTGGCTGCTGTTACCACTGTGGCAGTGATTTTGTTAATCAAAAAAGGAATTCCGAAATATGAAAAATAATCATTATTTAGCAACTTTAATCATCTATACAACAGCCATTGTATTGTTAATGATGGTACATATATCAGCATCAGTAGGATGTTTTAGCGGTTTGTCTGACAAGTCAGCAGAGGTCGTAGGCAGCGTCTTACCACAAATTGTTATAATGTTTGCCATACCACTTGTGTTGTTAATCCTGGTACGAAAAAAAAGCAAAGAACCGATTACATTGGGGCAAGTTTGTAATAATATTGGCTGGAATAAAATTTCGTTTAAAAATGTTTGTCTGTGCTTTGTGTTGGGGATTTGCTTATATATTCTAAACATTTTTATTGCTAGTTTATTTGCAACTTTGTTGCGCTCTTTTGGTTATCAATTTAGTTCAAGTGATAATGCTTTTACTGGGTATGATGGTTTAGTTATTTCGATTATTTTATCTGCCGTATTGCCAGGAATATGTGAAGAATTTTTACACCGTGGTATTTTATTAAATGGCATGATGCATCAAATGGGCGTTAAGAAGGCAATTTTGTGGAGTAGTTTATTGTTTGGATTAATGCACATGAATGTTGGACAATTCTTTTATGCGACAATTCTTGGTTGGTTTATGGCGGTGACAGTTTTATCTTCTGGATCGTTGTGGGGAAGCATTATTGTGCATTTTACAAATAATGCATTGGCGACATATATGAGTTTTGCGGAAGATTTAAAACTGCCTGGTGCTAATTTATTCTCTTATTTATTTAGCAATGGTTTGACTTTAATTATCACATCAGTTGTGGTTTTTGTGGTTATTGGAGAAATTATGCGACATATGGCTCGTGATAAATTTAACCGTAATTTAGACCGTTATACAGTGCGTTATTTAGCTGCCGAAAAACAATTTACAACAGATCACTTTGAAAAGGTAAAGGAAGTTTTGCCGCGCATAATACAGGGTTTACCGACTTGGAAAGCAACCGCGGCTTACATTGAAACATTTGAACAACCCAAGCAGGCACGACCGTTGGAAAAGGCGTTCTTAGTGGCTGTTTGTTTTATGGGTGTTACTTTGACTGTCTTGTCGTTTGTGTGGGGGACTTGGTAAATGGACTTTATGCAGGAGGCTGTCAAGCAAGCACAGATTGCAAAGCGTCATGGCGAAGTTCCGATTGGCTGTGTGATTGTGAAAGATAGAAAAATAATTGCCAAAGGATATAATCAACGCGAACGCAAGCGTAATTGTTTGTGGCATGCAGAGGTCGTGGCTTTAAATCGTGCTTGTCGTAAATTAAAATCATGGCGTTTAAATGATTGTGAAATGTATGTGACTTTAGAGCCGTGTCAAATGTGTATGGGAGCAATTTTAAATGCGCGTTTAAAAAAGGTCTATTTTGGCGCTCAGTCGACGACTAATTTGAATTGGCAAACTCCAACTGAGTTATTACCGAATCAAGAAGCGCAAAACATTTTAGTGGCTTTTTTTAAAGAGAAACGCTAAAATAAAAATGTGAAAAAAGATTTAATGAGTTTTGTGTCAATCATTGGGTTGGTTTTCTTGGCCGCCATTGTTACAGCAGGGGCGACAACTGGAGTGCTGTTTATGTTTCCTAACATTTCAATTTTTGGGGCAAGGGCAGTTATGGAACGAGAAACGCAAATTGTTTATCGCGATGATGAATTAACACAAGCTTTTGCGCAAGGTCGTTTTATCCTTGAAAGTACTGGAACGCAAATTGAAGTTAAAATGTCGAATGAGGGGTATCAAGGTGAAGGAACGATTGTTGTTAATGAGTCGGCTACAGGTATTGCATTTAACAGCTTGAATCGTACTTTGGTTCAGTGGACGCAAACCATTTATAACAGTTTGCCGTATTACCGTATTAAAATATTGGAACCATCTGGTGTGGTGGTGAAAAATAAACCGACAACTGTTTATATTAATTTACCGCATCGTTCAAAAAGTAGTAGTTTCACGCATGACTTCGTTTTGCAAAATCAATACAGCGATGTTAATTTTTCCTATGTTGATAATTCGGTAAGCTCTTCTGATGCCTTAAAAATAGGAAGCTTGGTTATTGAAAGTGCCGCAAATGTTAATATCCTGGCTGTACAGAATTCAAGTATTAAAACCATCAATATTAAAGGAAATAAAATTAAATTAAATTGCCAAGCGAAAGTTACTGGTGATGTAACAGTGGAAGGTTCAGATGGAACACAAACTTTTCAAGACGAAATCGGTGGTGCTTTGAAAATAAAAGGCAAGAAAAATAACTTTAATGGTGATACTGCTGGGGCAGTTGAAGTAATTAGTCCTAATGGAAATTTAAAATTAAATACTGCAAAAAGTTTAAAGGTTAATTCAAATGCTAATGTGAATATTGGCACCGTGGAAAATGGAATTGAGATGTTGACCGAAAGCGGTAAATTAGATGTAAATGAGGTTCTTGCTGGTGGCATTAAATTCACTGCAGGATTTGAAGACAAACGAAATGCTACCGCAACTTTGAAAGTTGACAATGTTATTGGATCGGTAAATGTGATTAATTACGGAACGGGAAGTATTAATTTGTCCAATGTTCGAGGGGATGTTTATATTAAAAGTTCTGAAGAACAAGGTGGTGACATTAATGTGCATTTTAGAAAAAGTGCTACAAAAAATAATATTACAATTCGAGGTTATGATGGTGACATTAATGTATCAGGGATTAATGGTTTAGTTGATATTGAAGTTCGAAATTGGGAAAATGGGGCAGGGGCGGCCAATGTTACAGCTCAGTTTAATGAAGTTGTTGGTACTGAAAATGTAATCAAAGTTGGCGGCTATATGAGCGGACACAGTGACTGGGGTAATGTTAATCTAAAATTAGACAGCGAAAGCTGTAATAGTTTTAATATGTATGTATACGGTGCTAGTTCAGCGAACAGCAGCAGTAAGTATGGTTACGATGAAAATAACATGATTATTGAAACGGACCTTACAAAAGAAGCTAAGGCGAACAAAATTCGTGTTCCGGAATATTTAGGTTTTATTTCGGGTGCACTTACAGTTTATTGCAACCAAAGTGTTTATCTTGAGTAAGCTGTTTTTTACTTGACTGATAGACATATAAAAAATATAATTTAGGCATACTAGGTTAGAAGAAAAACATTGGGGGAAAAACTTGAAAAAACGCAGTCTTGCCAGTTTGTTAATAGTTAGCATTGTTGCTGTTGCTGCTGTTTTTGGTGTAGTTTTCGCTTTTAAAAATTCTGGTCGTCAACAAGATGTTTATGGTAGTGTAACGGTAACGGTTGATAAACCGAATATTGATTTGTTCATTGAGCTTGTTAAAGATGAGACAACTGATAGCGGTTTCCGCATTGTGGATAAGCCGGAATCGTTTGCTTATTTTACTATTAAAGTTGGTGGTTTGCCAAAAACGGCTAGCCGTCGTGTTGAACTAAATAAAAGTTCAATTAGTAATGGTGCGGTTAAGGTTGAGGCCGTGTCGGAGCCCGAAGAGGCTGCAATGACTGGTATTAATAATTTTAAAGTAACGGGTTTAAATGCTGGAGCACCAAAAATTGTTTTTACGACCGTTTCTGGTGGGCAAACAATAAGTGTTAATGTTAATGTTTATATGACTGCAAAAGATATGAAAATTGCAGAGGATTCTCATTTTGCTTTGCGCCAAGGAGAAGCTCCTTTAAATTTGATGTCTAATGCTATTTTAAATAAATTTACATTCTTTGCTCATCCAGAAGACAGTGGTCGTGTTTATTCAGCAAATAAATTTCCAGTTACATATCGTTTAAAAGAAGAATATCCAGGCGTTATTTTGCAACAAGGTGCAATTTCTGTTACTGAAGATGCAACTTGCGTTGATCAATATATTGTTTTACAGGCGAAATTGCCAGCAATGACGGGATGGTTAGACATTCCGTTTTATGTATTTCCGGCAGCAAAAAATATTAATATTAAAACTGTAGATGCTTATAAAGCTGAAACAACAAAAGAATATGTTTGGGACTTGATTAAAAACCGTGACAAATATGAAAAAGCAATCTTTGAATTTGCTTTGGATTATGGAAAATCCGCAAATTCAGATTATGAATTTAAAGTTGTTAGTGCTGATTCGACCATAGTGCGCGTAGAACACCTTGATCAATATACGCGTAAATTATCTGCTGGACAAAATCTTGGTGAAGTTGCGATTAATGTTGTTTGTTATCCTGTTATTTATATAGATGGTATGCCGATAAGATTTGATGGTGCTGAAGATAAAAATGTTCAAATAAATAAAACTTTTTATATTCGTCTTCGTAATGAATTTAATACAGCAGGGGAGAATTTTGGTGTATTATCTTACGCTTTAGTTGCAGATAAAAATACGGTAAATGCTTACTATTATGAAGGCAAAAATAGTCAATGTGATTATTATGATACTTTTTCTTTAAATACTGAAAATGGTAAGGTTGTTAATTTTGATTCAGAAATTGAATTTGTTTTAGATGTGGAATATCCAAATGGACAAAAGTTTTCATATGGTTGGGATGCTTCTAAAAATCCAAATTCAGAAATCGGTTTGTTTAATATTTTACAGATTGGTTATTGGTCTAGCGAGACAAATAGCTGGGTTATGCTATCTGAAAAAAATTATACTGCAAATTATTTAAACACTTTCCGTGTTTCGTTTGTTAAATCTGCGTTCGCACATGAAAATTTTGTCGTGTATGATGATTTAAAATTTACATTACACGCAAAAAGTGTACATCAATTAACAAATGGATCCCTTGCTTCTTTGGCGCTTAACCTTGATTCGGTTTATGCAATTGATGGTTTAGAAATTAAAAATTTAACAGAGTTTGATGACGGCAGCAAAGGAATTGCTTTAGTATATGATAAAGAAAATGGTTTTAGTAGTGAGAATTTAGAGGTTTATGGGTTGGTTGCTGGAGATAGTGGGGTAGTTGAT
>JAFYKU010000016.1 GCA_017537405.1 Clostridia bacterium | reverse complement strand
TAGTACCCAAATGTTGGAAACATCTCTTGCAAGTAAAGTGGACACAGTATCAAAAAAAAGTGGCGGGATTTTAGAAAAAATCGAAGCAATTAAAACTCGAATTTCGAAAAAAAGCAAAACTGAAGTTGATGACTCGATTTTGATAACTCAAGAAGAGATTGATAAATTATATGCGGACGCTGCTAAAAGAAGAAATGAAAACGAGGAAACTTTACAAATCAATGAGACTCCAGTTACCGATAACACATCTAACAATGTAAATAGCATTGTTGATAGTGCAACTAAGCCGTTAATCGCTAAGTTCTTATCAAAATATTTTAACAATGATTTTGCGAATAATTTGCGCTCGATTGATTTTGGTAAATACATTTTCCGCAGTTTGAATCCCGAAGCAGATATGCCACAAGCGGCGGAATTGAAAAATGAAATAATAAACTTATTAAACAAAGATAGTTTTACCGATGATAAATTGGTGGGCTTAATTATTGATAAAACTAATAATGATGCTGGTACCGTTTCTTTTGATATGGTAGCGGACATGGTTGATAGTGATGCTTATAATAAGTTTGGGCAAAACAACGCAAAAGACCGTGCCAAGAAAAACAAATTTGAAAAATGGATTTATAAAAAATCTGTCTTGTCAAAATTAGATGATGAAGTTTTAGTTACGTTGCATGAAGAAAGCTTGAAAAAAGTAATTGATGCTATTGTGCCTGAAGAAAAAAAAGAAGATTTTCTTGAAAAAATTAATGAACAAGTTGACAGCTTTAAAACATTTTCGGATGAAGTTTCTGCGCGTAGACGTAGAGAGGGTGATGATGATTTCCAAAATAAACTAGCTGAAATTACAGCTGGAGCTGGACATGGATATGTTATGTCACCTAAAAAGCAACTTAATGAGCTTTATGGCTTAATATATAACGACAAAGATGCGGATGCGAAGAAAGAAATTTTGTACACTGCATGGGCGTCAGCCAAGAATAAAGAAGATAAAGATGTAGTACTGAGTAGCGAAGTTGCAAATGAAAATCTCACTTTACAGGCGTTGACTATAACTGGTGCTATACCAGTAAATGCTGAAAAGAAGCCTTTTCAAATCAATGAGTTTCCTGTAAAGTCAAAAGAGTTTAACCCAGTTACTGATGTAATTACAACTTTTGGTATGTCGGTGACTGGTGCTGGGGTGTTTAGTGCTTTAAGAGCTATTCCTGGTATAGGTGAGTTTCTTGCTCCCTTTATGGCAGTGGCTAATGTGGGGCGTGTTGCGTGGTCTACCTATAAAAAAGAAAAAGCAAAGGCATCAAAAAATTTTGATTTGAAATCTTCAGATGTTAAAAAAATCGCCAGAAAAGTTGCGGGCGCAATGGTTCTCAAATCTTTGCCATATTTAGGTACATCACTAACTTATGCTGTGTTGGGGTCAAAAGCTCGTGCTGTTAGTGCTGTTTGGATGTTTGTTAAAACTTGGTATGATGACGTTAATCGTTCTGCAGCAGAGCAACTTCGCAAGGAAAATGAGTCGGCTCCTAAAAAGAAAGGTTTTTTTAAAGACTTAAAAAACAACCTAAGGAGTATTAGTAAAAAAGATCAAACAACTGCATTGGCGCATGCGGCGGCAAAAGCAGGTGCAGTGTTCCTTGGTGGTCAAATTGGTGCCTGGGGCGGTGCTAAAGTTGGAGAAATGTTTGAGGATGACTCGACTATTGATGTTGGTGATAAGCTTAGAAATTTTGGTGATAAGTTTAAGGGTATCTTTAATCGTCAATCGGAAAGTCCTGTTGTTTCAAATGATGAGCAAGTTCTAAGTGATTCAAAAGATTTAATGGACACTTATGAAAATAATCGCAGTTATGAAGATATTCAAAAAATTTACAACCAAAGATATCAAGGTGATATGATTAAGAATCTTAGCGCAGAAAGTTTAGCTGAGTTGGATGCTATGGATGAAATCGAATTAACCGACGCGGCTCGTAGCACAGCTGATGTAAACAATCATCGTCAATATATTGATGGTGGCAAGCAAGATTGGTATACTCATGCGGAACAAGCTAAGGTTGTTGATTTGTTGGAGCATGCAGGTGTTGAAGATCCAATGGGGGTTCTGCGTAAATTGGGTAGTGCGGCTCGTTTTGAAGCGGCGGGTGAATGTGAAGGTGCTGGCTATCAAGATGCGCTTAAAAATTTAGGCAATGGTACACTTACTGATACTGATGTAGACGCAATTCAAAAGGCGTTAATAAACATTGATGAAACCGGTGATTTAATTAAACCTAACGCGGGTGCAAGCGTAGATACCAGCGGTATTGAAAGTGCAACAAGTGAAAATCCAAGTACAAGCGGTGCTACAACTGAACCAAGCGCATCTCAATCTCAAGCTCAACCTCAAACTCAAACTCATGTTGAAACAGAAACAAAACTTAGCGCGTTAAATATGAACATGAAAGATGTCTCGGTAGGCAATTCGGTAAGTGTAAAAAATAACGATGTTGCTGTAGTTCCGCCACATATAGATAATGCTTCCATTGGAAATGGGAAAATTGTTGATTTAGATGATATTGATATAACTTATGTGCCAAGCAATAGTATCGGTAATAATAAAATAGATGAAGGGACGATTAATACAGGCTTCTTGCCAAAAGACAAAGCGTATGACCGCGGAGTTTAACCAATTTGTTGAAATTTTACTTGCTGTGTCAATACTTAATTAGTAATTCTAATTTTAGAAAACCATTTGACATTCTTATTGAATTGTGGTATTTTTTAGGTACTGTGTAATTTTGACTGGGCGGATTGAAATAAAGCCCGGCAAAAAAATATATTATAAGGAAGGTAAAGATGGCTGTTAATCTTAAAAAGACGGGACTTTTTAAGGACACCTATGGAAAAACGGAGCGTATGACATTTCGTAAGGTTCCGGAATTGTTGTCTGTCCCATATCTTTTAGACATTCAAAAGGAGAGTTTTAAGCGTTTCTTAGAAAAAGGGATTCGCGAAGTATTGGATGAATTTAATCCAATTACTGACTATTCGGGTAAGTGCGAAGTGTACTTCTTGGATTATTACATTAGCGATGACGCTAAGTATAGCGAAGCGGAATGCTTGCGCCGTGGTCAAATGTATGTAAAACCATTACGCGTTAAAGTTCGCGTGGTTTTCAAAGAAGATGCTGAAGGACATAAAACTAACGAAGTAATCGAACAAGATGTATTCTTGGGTGATGTTCCACAAATGACCGACAGTGGTTATTTCATCGTTAATGGTGTAGCTCGTGTTATTGTTAACCAAATTATTAAAAGTCCTAGTGTGTATTTCAATCAATCGAAAGACCATAAAACTGGTAGAAACATTATTGAATGTACTATGAGCCCAACGCATGGTGCTTATATTGAAATGACCAAGGATGTTAACAATGTTATTACTGTTAGTCCAAACAAGGCTAATAAGGTAAACTTGATTACTTTCTTGCGTGCTTTAGGGATTGGTAGTGATGCTGAATTATTGGAAATGTTTGCTCATCATCCAGTTTTGAAAGCAACAATTGATAAATCAAATGAAGGTGGCGAAGAAATTTCCAAAGAAAAAGCCTTGCTTGAATTATCTCGCAAAATGCGTCCATCTGAATTGCCAAATGCAGAAGTTATGGAGTCAGGTTTGAACAATATGTTCTTTACTTTCCCGAACTATGACTTAGCGGTTGTTGGTCGTTATAAATTCAATAAAAAATTATGTATTAGTACTCGTATCTTGAAACATATTGCCGCAGAAGATATTAAAATTGACGGTAAAGTTGTTGTCCCGCATGATACAGAAATCGACAAACAAATGGCGGATAAAATCCAAAACGCTGGTATTAATGTTGTTACAATTAAAAACGAATTGGGTGATGCAGTTCAAGTTATTGGTAACAATCGTGTTAATGTTAATGCTTACTTGGATTGTACTGAATTTGATACAGGAATTAAAGAATTGGTTCACTATCCAACTTTATTGAAAGTATTAGAAGGTAAAACAACTAAAGCTGATAAGATTAAAGCTGTTAAAGAAAATGCAAAAGATTTGGTAATGCGTCACTTACATCGTGATGATATTATTGCATCTGTTTCTTATTTATTAAATATGAGTGATGGAGTAGGTTACGAAGATAACATCGACCACTTAGGTAATCGTCGTTTGAATACTGTCGGTGACTTAATGGCTCGTCACTTTAAAGATGGTATGTTGAAATTGCGCAACAATATGCGCGAAACCATGCAAACAATGGAAATTAACAGTAAGGCAATTAATCCATTGAACATTATTAACGCAAAAGCAATTACTCGTTCATTGCGTGACTTCTGTGCTGTATCTCAATTATCACATGTGATGGATACCAATAATCCATTAACCGAGATTACGCAAAAACGCAAAATTACAGCGGTTGGTCCTGGTGGTATTGTTAAAGAACGCGCAACCAGTGAAGTTCGTGACTTACACTATACACACAACAGTCGTCTTTGTGCGGTTGAAACTCCAGAAGGTCAATCAATTGGTTTGGTTAACAGCTTGGCTATGTATGCACGCATTAATGAATATGGTTTTATTACCGCTCCATTGCGTCGTGTAGATAAAGCTACTGGTAAGGTTACCGATATTGTTGATTATTTGACAGCTGATGAAGAAGATGCATTCTATGTCGCACAAGGTACCGAACCATTGACCGAAGACGGTCGCTTGGCTCGTGAATTTGTTACTTGTCGTCATCGCGATGTGGTTTTGGATATGCCTCGCGAAAGTGTTGACTATGTTGATGCAAGTCCTCGTCAATTTATTTCATTGGCAACGGCATTAATTCCTTTCTTGAATAATGATGATACAGGTCGTGCTTTGTTGGGTTCAAACATGCAACGCCAAGCGGTTTCGTTAATTCGTACTGAAGCTCCATTGGTTGCAACAGGTTTGGAATATCGTGCTGCTTTGGATAGTAATGTGATGTTAACAGCTAAAGCAAATGGTACAGTTGTTTCTGTAACAGCAGACCAAATCGTTATTGAGCGCGATGATAATCATGAACATGATTTTTATAAATTAACCAAATTTACTCGTTACAACGAAGAAGCATGTATTAACCAAAAACCTATTGTTCGTAAAGGTGATAAGGTTAAAGCTGGTGAAGTTATTACTGATGGTTATGCAACCAATAATGGTGAGTTGGCAATCGGTAAAAACATGTGCGTTGCTTACATGAACTGGGAAGGGTACAACTTTGAGGATGCTATCTTGATTTCTGAAAGAGTTGTTAAAGAAGATAAATTTACCTCTATTGCGTTACACTTGAAAGAATGTAAAGTTCGTACAACTAAGTTGGGTGATGAAGAAATTACTCGTGACATTCCAAACTTAAGTGAAGACGCATTAGCAAACTTGGACGAACGCGGTATTGTTCGTGTTGGTTCATTCGTTCGTACTGGTGACATCTTGGTTGGTAAAGTTACACCAAAAGGTGAATCTGAATTAACACCAGAAGAGCGTTTATTGCGCGCAATTTTTGGTGAAAAATCTCGTGAAGTTCGTGACGCGTCATTGCGCGTAGAAAACGGTAAAGACGGTGTTGTTGTTGCTGTTGAATGCTTCAGCCGTAAAAACCACGACGAAATGGATGTTGGCGTTAACGAAGTTATTAAAGTTACTATCGCTCAAAAGCGTAACATTAAAGTCGGTGATAAGATGACTGGTCGTCACGGTAACAAAGGTATCGTATCAAAAATCTTGCCTGTTGAAGATATGCCTTATATGGCTGATGGTACACCGGTTGATATCGTGTTGAACCCATTGGGTGTTCCTTCTCGTTTGAATATTGGTCAGTTATTGGAAGTTTCTTTAGGCTTAGTAGCCAAGACTTTAGGATGGAAAGTTGCAACACCTGTCTTCAATGGTGCTAACGAAAACGACATCCAAGAATTACTTCGTCAAAATGGCTTGCCAGAAGATGGTAAAATGCAATTGTATGATGGTCGTACAGGTGAACCATTCCAAAACCGTACAACAGTTGGTTAAATGTATATGCTGAAATTGCATCACATGGTTGATACCAAAATTCATGCTCGTTCGACTGGTGCTTATAGCTTGGTAACACAACAACCATTGGGTGGTAAAGCTCAATTCGGTGGTCAGCGTATGGGTGAAATGGAGGTCTGGGCATTGGAAGCTTATGGTGCCGCACACATCTTGCAAGAAATGTTGACCGTAAAATCTGACGATGTTCAAGGTCGTACAAAAACTTATGTTGCAATTGTTAACGGTACAAAATTACCAGAACCAGGAATTCCAGAAGCAAGTAAAGTTATGATTCGTGAACTACAAGGTCTTGGCTTTGATGTTGGTATTTATACAGCTGATAAGAAAGAAGTTGAATTGGAAAAAATTGATACCGGAGTTGACGATACTGAAATGTTGGCGAACAATGATGCAGAATCTCAAGAAGTAGAGGAAACAGAAATTAAATTTGATGAAGAATTAATTGAAGAGCCAGCTGAAAAAGATTTAGAAATGTTCGATATCGAAAATTTGTTTGAGGAATAATAAGGAGAAGGAAATGTTTGAATTAAATAATTTTGAAAGTTTAAAGATTGGTATCGCCAGCCCAGACAAAATTAGGGAATGGAGTCATGGTGAAGTAACTAAACCAGAAACCATTAACTATCGTACCCAAAAACCTGAAAAAGACGGTTTATTCTGTGAGCGTATTTTCGGGCCTAAAAAAGACTGGCAATGTTCTTGCGGAAAATATAAATTAATCCGCTACAAAGGTACTGTCTGCGATAAGTGCGGTGTTGAAGTTACCCGATCTATCGTACGCCGTGAACGCATGGGGCACATTGAATTAGCTGCACCAGTTGTTCATATTTGGTATTTCAAAGGCATCATGTCAAAAATTGGTACTTTGTTAAATATGACAATTAAAAATTTGGAACAAGTTATTTATTTTGTTTCCTTTGTCGTAACTGATCCAGGTAAAACTACTTTGTCATATGGTCAAATTTTGTCTGACCGTGAATTACACGAAGCATGGGAAAAATTTGGTACTGAATCATTTAAATCTGGTATGGGTGCTGAAGCAATTAAAACCATGTTGGCTTCACTAGATTTAGATAAAGAAATTAAAGAATGTAATGAAATCATCGCGAAGGGTAAAGGTACTAAACGCGAAAAAGCAATTAAACGCTTAGATTTACTTGAATCATTCAAAAACAGCGGCAGTCGTCCAGAATGGATGGTCTTGGATGTGTTGCCAGTTACTCCACCGGAATTGCGTCCTATGGTTCAAATTGATGGTGGTCGTTTCGCTACTACAGATGTTAACGATTTGTATCGTCGTGTTATTAACCGTAACAATCGTTTGAAAAAATTAATTTCTTTGGGTGCTCCTGAAGTTATTATCCGTAACGAAAAACGCATGTTACAAGAAGCAGTTGATGCTTTAATTGATAATGGTCGTCGTGGAAAACCTGTTCAAGGTGCAAAGGGTCGTCCATTGAAATCATTAGCAGAAGGATTGCGTGGCAAACAAGGTCGTTTCCGTAATAACTTGTTAGGTAAGCGTGTTGACTATTCAGGTCGTACCGTTATCGTTGTTGGTCCAGAATTGAAACACTACCAAGTTGGTTTACCAAAAGAAATGGCATTGGAACTTTTCAAACCATTTGTTATGAAAAAATTGGTTGATATGGGCTTGGCTCATCACAGCCGTAGTGCAAAACGTTTGATTGAGCGTGAAAAACCACAAGTTTGGGATATCTTGGAAGAAGTTGTTCGCGATCATCCTGTTTTGTTAAACCGTCAACCTACGTTGCATAAATTGTCAATCCAAGCTTTCGAACCAGTTTTGGTTGATGGTCGTGCAATCCGTTTACATCCATTAGTTTGTACCGCGTTCAACGCCGACTTCGACGGTGACCAAATGACCGTTCATGTTCCATTGTCACCAGAAGCACAAGCCGAAGCTCGCGTATTAATGTTGGCTTCAAACAACATCTTGAAACCAAGTGACTCAAAGTCTGTTGTTACTCCAACACAGGATATTATTTTGGGTTGCTATTATATGACTCAACAAATTGATGGTGCAAAGGGTGAAGGCAACGTTTATAAAGATGAAAACGAAGCTATCTACGCTTATAACATTGGAGAATTGGATTTACACGCAAAAATTCAAGTTCGTCGTTCTAACTTCGAAATTGAAGGTAATCTTGATGAAGTTGAAGAATTTGGCCGTGTCGAAACTACTGTTGGGCGTATCTTGTTCAACCAATGCTTCCCACAAGACATTGGTATCGTAGACCGCACCAAACCAGAAAATAAATTTGCGTATGAATTCAACAAAGAAGTTGTTAAAAAAGACATTAACAATTTGATTGTTAAAATCTTTGAAACTCATGGCGCAACCGTAACCAGTGAATCAATTGATAAAATTAAAGCGGTTGGTTTCAAATATTCAACCTTGGGTTCAATTTCATTGTCAGTTTTCGATGCTACTATCCCTGCTGACCGTGAACAAATCATTAAAGACACCGAAGCTAAAGTTAAGAAAATTGAAAAAGCTTATGCAGAAGGTGAGTTGAGCTTGGATGAAAAATTAGACCGTAACATTGCGTTATGGAAAGATGCAACCGACCGCATTCAAAATGATGTTATCAGCGTTTTGGGTCAAACCAATCCAATTCGTATGATGGCTACATCTGGTGCGCGTGGTTCAAACAAACAGATTATGCAGTTGTCTGGTATGCGTGGTATTATTGCTAACGTTTCTGGACGTAAGGAAGATGTTCCAACCAAGGGTTGCTACCGTTTGGGATTGTCACCATTAGAATACTTCTTGTCATCTCGTGGTGGTCGTAAAGGTTTGGCGGATACCGCTTTGAAAACATCTGATGCTGGTTACTTGACTCGTCGTTTGGTTGATGTTGCTCAAGATGTTATTATTACAGAAAAAGACTGTTTTGCAACCTTGGGTGAAAAACCAAAAGGTATGGTTATGAGCGAATTGCGTTTGGATGGTTATGTTAAACACTTGTCCAGCCGTATTAAAGGTCGTTACGCTGTTCGTGATATTGTGGATCCAAATACCAAGAAAGTATTGGTTGCGGCAGATACAATGATTACAGACGATGTTGCAGATTATATTGAAGCAATTGGTATTAAAGAAGTTGAAGTTCGTAGTGTCTTGACTTGTAAATGTAAACACGGTATCTGTGCAAAATGTTATGGTCGCGATATGAGTGGTCACGGATTAGTTAGCGTTGGTGAACCTGTTGGTATCATTGCGGCTCAATCGATTGGTGAACCGGGTACACAGTTAACCATGCGTACTAAACACAGCGGTGGTATTGCTATGTCGAACATTACCGAAGGTTTGCCACGTGTCGAAGAAATTTTGGAAGCACGTGTTCCAAAGGGTGTTGCCTTGGTTAGTGATGTTGGTGGCACAATTATTGCCGTTAACCAAGTTGAAAAACGTGTTGAAGTTGTTATTAAAACCAATGAAGGCAAAGAAGTTCCATACTTAATCCCAGCAAGCATGAAAGTTATTGTGAAGAAAGGTGATGTCGTAGAACCAGGTTCAGCTTTGACCGAAGGTGTCTTCAACCCACACGATATTTTACGCAACAAAGGTATTAAAGCCGTTCAAGATTACTTGATTACTGAAATTATCAAGGTTTACAAAACACAAGATATTTCAATTAACAATAAGCACTTGGAAATTATTGTAAGACAAATGTTGAAAAAAGTTAAAATCGAAGATGCAGGTGACACCGACTTCCAAATCGGCTCGGTTGTTAACGTTATCGAATTTGAACACAAAAACTTGTTGGCAATTAATGAAGGTAAACGTCCTGCGCGTGCAACCCGCGTCTTGTTGTCAATTACAAAAGCTGCATTGCGTACCGATAGCTTCTTGTCGGCGGCGTCCTTCCAAGAAACCAGTTCTGTATTGGTCGATGCTGCGGTTAAAAACAAAGTTGACTACTTACAAGGTCTTAAAGAAAACGTTATCTTTGGTAAGTTAATCCCAGCCGGAACAGGTATGAAATTTTATCAAAATGTAGGGTACAAAAATGTTAAATAATTTATTAGCTCCTTCTAATATGCCAAAATGGATTGCCGACAGCTTCCCAATTATTCAAGGTGTTATCATCGGCTTAATTAGTTTGTTAAGTATCGTTATGATTATCGGTATCTTGGTTTCACCGTCAGACTCTGCTACTGGTAACAATGCAATTACCGGAGCAAGTGAAAGTTATTACACAAAGAACCGCAACAAAAATAATCTTGGCCGTATCCGTAATTTGATTATCATTTGTGCAGTTTCAATTGCTGTCTTAACGATTATCTTCTTCATCTTGTTCGGTATCTTCAATATGTCCGGTGCTGCTGCATAATTTGCGAATTGATGAATAAAAAAGATGTACCAATCGATACATCTTTTTTTTTATTTTGCAGTAAATTCGATTTTGCACTTGTGTAAATTGACACCAATGACGGTAACTTTAATAGGGTCGCCGATACGGATTTTGGATTTCTTACCTAGCATTTGCATGGTCCCTTCGTGGAAACGATAATTGTCATTGGGCAAGTTTTCTGTGCGTACCAATCCTTCAGCAGTATTTGCCGGAATATAAACGAAAACACCAAAGTCTGTAATGCCGTTAACAATACCTTCAAAGGTTTCGCCGATGTGGGCTTGCATATACTCGGCACATTTTAAATCGTCCACTTCGCGCTCAGCTGCTACGGCATCAAGTTCAGTTTGTGATGATTGTAAACTTGCGGCAACAACATACGGTTTAATTCGTCCAATTTGTTGCGCATTTAATTGATTGTCTAAATGCATTTTAATAATACGGTGAATTAATAAGTCTGGGTAACGACGAATCGGGGAAGTAAAGTGGCAATAATAAGTGGCGCCCAAAGCAAAGTGTCCAATACGATTAGGAGCGTATTTGGCTTTTTGCATAGAACGGAGTGCTAAACTTGAAACAATAATTTTCAGATTTTCGTCGGTAATCCCGTCTAGCATATCTTGGTATTGAAAACCATTTGTATTTTCAAAATCAATTTGATGTTTAATTTGGAATGGTTTTAAAGTATTAATAAAGCGGATAACTTTGATTGGATCCGGTTTTTCGTGGATACGATAAACAAACGGCAAGTTTAATTTGTTACAGTGTTCAGCCACAACTTCATTTGCCATAATCATGAAAGTTTCAATAATACGATGGCTTAATTTATGTGGGCGTGAATAGACCGATGCAATTTGACCATTCTCATCCAATACAATTTTGGGTTCTGGCACATTAAATGTAATTTCTCCACGCTCTTGACGATTTTGTTCGAATTTTTGGGTAATGTCCGCCATTTTTAATAAAGTGTTTTTGAATGCATGATCTGTATTGCCATCTAAAATATCTTGAACTTCATCATAGGAAAAGCGCGTATTAGTTTGAATTAAAGTTTTCTTAATTTCATAGCCAACCATATTGTAATTAGCATCCAAAATCATAAACACTGATAAAGTCAATCTGGGTTCGTTTGGGTTTAATGAACAGACTCCATTTGATAATTGAGTGGGAAGCATTGGAATAACACGGTCGGGAAAGTAGATACTGGTTCCGCGGCGGTATGCTTCTTTATCTAAAAGACTGTCGGCTTTAACATATTCGGAAACATCTGCTATATGCACACCTAAAGTCCATGTACCGTTTTGGTTGTCGGTTAAACTAACCGCATCATCTATGGATCGGTGGTCACGGTACAGCCCTCGGCGGAGTGGTTGTGGACGGAGGTAACTTCGACTGGACAGCTGAGAAGTATCCGCTTCTCGCAGCTCCATCAGAGAGCTACCACGGACTTGTATATAAGGAAGT
>JAFYKU010000003.1 GCA_017537405.1 Clostridia bacterium | reverse complement strand
GTGATATTGACTTTGAAGAAATATTAAAAAATTTGAATGCGACGGAACCAAGTCCAGTTCCTGGGGAATAATTAAGGTAGTTTGTGATGTTAGGCTTAGTTCAAACTGGTGGTAGTATTTATGAAACTTTGGCGTTATTGGCTTTCTATGTGATTGCAGTTTTGTCGGCGTTAATTTTGCATGAAGTGGCTCATGGTTTAGTGGCGTTGTGGTGTGGTGACCCGTCCGCAAAGTATGCGGGGCGGCTATCATTAAATCCTGCCAAGCATTTGGACGCGATGGGGACAGTGTGTTTCTTGTTGTTTGGGTTTGGTTGGGCGAAGCCAGTCCCGATTAATCCTGTAAACTTTAAAAAACATAAAACAGGTTGTTTCTTGGTTTCTTTTGCGGGGATTGCTGCTAATTTGTTGATTGCATTTGTGGCGTCTTTCTTTTATGTGCTATTGTTAGGCACGGTTTGGGAATATCTGTTTGCGTATATCATGTTATTTAATTTGTTGTTTGCGACCTTTAACCTGTTGCCGATTGCACCGTTAGATGGTTTTAATTTGGTGGCTGCTTTGGCTCCGAACAGCAGTTATGTCCGATTTATGCGTCAAAATAATATGGTTGCTTTAATTATTTTAGTTGCTGTGGTTTATTTGACTAATATTTTGGAAATTGTACAAGGATTCTTACTGAGTTTATTCCTTGACTTTTGGTTGTTATTTCTTTAATCTAAAAGTTAGATGGGGTTAATTCAGCGCGCTAGCGAAGACATAAAAGTGCATCTCGCCGATTTTGACGGGCCAATTGATTTATTGTTGCAATTAGTGCGTGAACATAAACTGGATATTAAAACTGTGAAGTTAGGTGATATGACCGCACAGTACATGAAATATTTGACCGAGTTGCCGACTTTGGATTTAGATTTAGCGAGCGAGTTCATTGAAGTTGGTGCGATTTTAGTGGAAATTAAAAGTAAACAAATTTTGCCGCGCGAAGTAGAAGAGAAACCCGAACTGGTTGATGAAGAAGAACAGTTGCGTCAACGCTTAGCGGAATATGCTTTATTTAAAGATGCGAGTGAAACTTTAAAAACCATGGACGATGTGGGGCGTTTTTATCGTGCACCGGCGGTAATGAAGGTAAATACCAATTGGAAATTAGATGGTGTAAACTTTGATGATTTAACTAATGCGTTTACGGCAATTTTGGCGCGTGTTGGTGAAAAAGCCGCAAAAGTGGAAAAGACCACAATAAAACTTGACAGATTTACTGTAGCCGATAAAATTAAAGATGTAGTAGGTCGTTTGAAAAAAATTGATAACTTGAAGTTCAGTCAATTATTTGATGACGACATTACGCGCAGTGAAGTCATTAACACTTTTTTGGCAGTCTTAGAATTGTTGAAACGACAGTTAGTGGCTTGTCGACAAGACCAGGCATTCGGCGATATCGAAATTATAAAAGGAGGAGCTTTTGGCGACGGAAATTTTGACCTTACAGACACCGAATTCGGCATCTAAAAAAGCGGTGTCAAGTGCTCCTAGTAATCGGGTGCAAGAATTAGCTCATCAAATGAGTGCGATTTTGTTTGCTTGCGGTGATGGCTTGCCAGTCGAGGTTTTTTGTCAAAAGTTGGGCGTTTCGAAAAAAGAAGCGGAAGCGGCATTAGAATTCGTGCGCGGACAGTTTAGTGGCGACAGTGGTATTCATTTAATTAAGTATCGCAACAATTATCAACTCTGCACGAATCCGGCTTATGAAAATGAAGTGGGGTTGGTTTTAAATCCTTTGCGTGAACGCAATTTAACTAAAGCGGCTTTGGAGACTTTGGCGGTTGTGGCGTACAAGCAACCAGTTACTCGTTTAGAGATTGACCAAATTCGTGGTGTCGGCAGTGATTATGCTTTGCAAATTTTGACGCAAAGTAACTTAGTTGAAATCGTGGGTCGGAAAGAAGTTTTAGGGCGTCCGTTATTGTATGGTACGACAGACAATTTCTTAAAACGATTTGGCTTAGATGACATTAAGAATTTACCAAGTTATGAAGAATTATTAGAAAAAATCCAATTAATTCATACGCAAGAAAATAATTCGATTGATTTGTATAATAGTAATCGACAAGCGTAAGTTTAAAAAATTTTTTAGAAGGTAAAAGGCTGGCAGATTTTAATTGGCTGTTTGCCTTTTTTCGTATATAATAAATGTTAGGTAAAAAAAAGGAGATTTTTAAAAAAAATGAAAATTGAGAAAATTGTTGCCAGTGAAATTTTAGACAGCCGTGGAAATCCTACGGTTACAGTTTGGGTCAATGGTCACCAAGCTAGTGTGCCGAGCGGTGCTTCTACAGGTGAATGGGAAGCTGTTGAGTTGCGTGACGGAGATAAAAAACGCTTCAACGGTAAAGGCGTTTTGAAGGCTGTGGAAAATGTTAATAAAGTAATTGCTCCAGAATTCGTGGGCAGAGAAGTAAGCGAACAAATCAAGATTGACCATGACTTGTGTCATTTAGATGGTACCAATAACAAAGGTAAATTGGGTGCTAATGCAATCTTAGGTGTTTCATGTGCTTGTGCTTATGCTGCGGCAGCTGACAAAGGTCAAGAAGCTTATGAATATATTGCAGACTTGTTCGAACAAGTTGGTGGCAAGCGTGATGCTTTACCAGAAGGAAAAGCACCAGTTGTTGAGACTGTGCCAAGTTTCAATATTATTAACGGTGGTGCGCATGCGGACAGTGGTATTGATTGCCAAGAATTCATGATTCAACCAATTAGCGGAAAAACCTTTGCCGACAAAGTGCGTATGGCTGCGGAAATTACTGCTGCTTTGAAAAGTATTTTAGCAAGTAAAGGTTTAGTAACTGCAGTTGGTGACGAAGGTGGTTTTGCTCCGCGTTTGGACAACGAAAGCCCAATTGCTGGTGCAGTTGAATTAATCGAAACTGCGATTGAAAAAGCTGGTTATACACCAGTCAAAGATGTTGTGATTGCGTTAGATGTTGCCGCAAGTGAATTCTATGATAAAGAAACTGGCCACTATGTGATGAAAGGTGAAAAACAAGATTTGCCAAGTGGTGAATATGTAGATTTCATCGCAAACTTAGTGGAAAAATATCCAATCATTAAATCAATTGAAGATCCACTGGATCAAAATGATTGGGACGGTTATGCTGCTTTGACCAAACGCATTGGTAATAAAATTACTATCGTTGGTGACGACTTCTTTGTTACTAACAAAGAACGCTTGGCAAAAGGTATCAATATCGGCGCATGTAACGCAATCTTGATTAAATTGAACCAAATTGGTACTTTGACCGAAACTTTGGAAACGATTGCTTTGGCAAAGAACAATAATTACAAAGTTATGATTTCACACCGTAGTGGCGAAACCAGCGATACAATTATTGCTGATTTGGCTGTGGCAACCGATGCAGAATTCATTAAATCTGGTGCGCCAGTGCGTGGTGAACGCGTTTGCAAATACAACCGTATTATGAACATCGAACGCGGTATTCGTTAATTAGTTGCTTAATGCAATAACAAAAACACCGATGAATTTCGGTGTTTTTTATTATTGAGCTAAGAAGCCTGTATGGGCGGATTTAGAATTGTTCGGTGGGGTGATGTTGTGGGTTTTGCCGAGTTCGATACATTTTAAGAGCCATGCCATATTGGTACCTAAATTGTGCATGGTTTGTTGACCTTCCGTGTCTGTGGTGATGGTGCCATCAGTCGCACGATAAATTTGATTCCAATAAGTAGAAGCAACGACAGGCATTTGGTTAATGGTAAAGTATTTGTTGATGACATCCATGCTGGCAGTTGTTCCGGCGCGGCGGGCGGTAAGAATTGCCGCAGCTGGTTTGTGGCGGAAGTGTTGGCTGCCAGCAAAAAACAAACGATCCATAGCAGACAGTAAAGCACCGGTTGGGTGGGCATAATAAACCGGACTGCCGAAGATGAAACCATCGGCGGTTTGGGCTTTTTCGAGCCATGTATTGACGCAGTCATCATGAAAGATGCATGCGTTTTGACCTTTACGGCACGCGCCGCAAGCGGTACAGTCATGGATAGCTTGAGTACCAATGGATAAGATTTCGGTTTCAATATTTTGTTCGTTTAAGGCCGCTGCTACGGCTTGTAAAGCTTGATAGGTGCAACCTGTCGCGTGTGGACTGCCATTAAAAAGTAGAACTTTCATAATCAATGATATTACGCAGTTTGGTGCGAATTGTCAAACCGGCAGTAGAAAATTTGGGGAATTTAGTCGGAAGTGGATACTTTGGTTCTGCGCGATTGGGTCTTGTCAAATTCTGTCAAAGTTGTAAACTGGAAATATGGATTGGCAAAAAATATGGAACACAATTGTAGATTTCTTTTCTTCTAATGTTTGGAACATTGTGACTTTTTTCTTGGTGTTATTTTGCGGCATTATTGTTGTTAAATTATTAATCAACATTTTACGCCGTATGTTGAAGCGTACTCGCATTGAACCAATTGCAATCAGTTTTATGATGGCGATTGTAAAATTCTTTTTGTATTTAGCGTTGGTTATTGTGCTCTTAGAAATTTTGGGCATTGGAATTACTTGGGTGGTGACGGCATTTAGTGCAATTTTCTTGGCTGTTGGTTTAGCGTTACAAAATAACATTGCCAACATGGCGAATGGTATTATTATTGTGTCCAGCGGTATGTTCAAGAAAGGCGATTACATTGCGGTGGACGGTGTGGAAGGATCGATTGCGCAAATTAACTTTTTGTATGTGACTTTGTTGACGCCAGATAATAAACGCATTACTTTACCAAACAGTAAAATCTTGAATGAAATTGTGACTAATTATGACAGCAATAATACGCGCCGTGTAAGCTTTGATTTCCGTGTTGGTTTTGAAAATGATGTAGAAAAAGTGAAAGCGACTATTTTAGAATGTATGCAAAGTAATGGGGCTGTGCGTTTAGATCCAGCGCCGTTTTGTCGTTTAAAAAATATTGAAGACGAAAATTTACTATTTACTGCGCGTTGTTGGTGTGATCGCGAAGATTACTGGAATGTTTATTACGATGTAATGGAGACAGTGTTTAATGAATTTAAACGCCGTGAAATTAGTATTGCTTATCGCCAAGTAGAAGTGCGTCAACGAACGGATAGTCCCGTAAAGCCGATTAGTGGTGAAGGGTTGCCGACGCGTGTGGAAAAGAAACGCAAGAACAAAAAGCGGATTGATTTAGAAAGTAGTGATTTTGCAGAAATTTTTGCGATTAAGCGCAAATCTAAGAAGGCAGCTAAAAATCCAGAAGAAAAAGCAGCTAAATCAACGGAACAGACACATAAAACCAAATAAAGACAAAAATCCAGCCAGTATCGGTAAATTGGTTGGATTTTTTTTTTGTTTCGGTTAAAATAAAAAAATGATATTAACTTTAGAACAAGTGATTGGGGCGGGGATGTGTGACCCCAATGGGCGTTTATCTATCTTAGGCGCTTTGACTTTGATGGAAGATTTTGTTACTGCGACAATGGATAAAATGGAAATTAACGGCTTTAAAATGCGCCGTGAATATAATGCTGTGGTGGTGTTTTCTAAAAATCATGTACAGTTTTTGAAACCGATTTGTTGGAATGATAAAGTAACAGTTTCATGTTTTGTGTCCACAAAGTCTATGGCGCGTTTATGTGTTGATGTCTGCGTGAAGAATACGCAAGGTGAAATTGCAATGTATGGGCGCACTGAGGTTTGTGCTGTTGATGTGGAAAGCGGACGCATTCGCCGTTTAGATGCAGTGGGCATTGGTGACAAGGTTGTAGCTGTACCGGCTTTATCCCCAATGGAGTGGGAGCCTTTTGAGGTTGCAGGGGAATTGGTGGAAAATGTTACGGTGCGTACCAGTAACATTGATTATGCGGGGCATACCAACAATGTGGAATACATTCGTTTGCTTTTGAACACTTTTAGTTTGGACGAATGGCGTGGAGGGATTGTGCCACGCGAATTACAAGTTGCTTATGTGAGTCAATCATTTTTAGGTGATAATTTGGCGATATATCGTGAGAATCGTTTAGGTAACGAACGCTTATTTACAATAAAAAAAGATGAGCAAGATGTTTTGCGTTGTGCTTTGCGTTGGTAAGTATCATTGACCGATTGATGTAGTCATGGCATAATGCATAAATAAAGGCTAAGTAGCTAAGGAGAATTTATGAAAGTTTCACAAATTGGTTTGATTTCGACAAGGATAAAAGAATTGGATCCATTATTTCCGGTGCAAGATATGTTATTGAAGACTGGGCAAATTGACCAATTTAGTAGTGGGATTTATGCGTATGGTCACATTCCGTTTTTGGTAAAAAAGAGTGTAGAAAAAATCATTAGTGAAGTTTTGACGAAATATGGTTGTTCAGAATTATCGTTGCCGGTTTTACAGACGGAAGCTTTATGGCAGGAATCCGGTCGTTTGGACAAATATGTGAAAGATGGTGTCATGTTTCGTGTGAAAACGGATAAAGCCAATTATTGTTTGGCGCCAACTGCGGAAGAAGCAGTCGTTAATTATGCACGGACGCGCTTGACTTCGTATAAACAATTGCCAGCCACATATTTTCAAATTGGTTTGAAGTTCCGCAATGAAATCAGGACGCGTGGTTATTTATTGCGTGGTAAATCTTTTGACATGATGGACGCTTATAGTTTTGGTAAAGATGAAAATGATTTGAATTGTGAATACGAAAACATCAAACAGGCATATTTAGAAATTTTCCAAAGGCTAGGTTTAAATGTGCAACCTGTCGGAGCCGATAGTGGTGACATTGGTGGCAATAAATCCGAAGAATTTATGTGTTTGTCGGCAATTGGTGAAGATAATATTTTGTTCGATACCAAAACAGGCAAGGCGTTCAACGCGGAATTATTGGAAAAGCCAGATTATGCGACTTATTTAAAAGAAGTTTATGGTATTACAGATACGACGGCGTTGGTTACCAGAAAAGCCGTTGAGTTGGGGCATATTTTTCAGTTAGGTGAAAAGTATTCACAAGCAATGAATGCAACTTATGTTGATGAACAAGGTATACAAAAGCCTTATGTGATGGGATGTTATGGTATCGGCGTGAGTCGTACGGTCGCAATGCTTTACGAGAGTAGTCTTGTCATGAATAATGGCAAGTTTGCGGGGATTGCTTTACCAGCCAGCGTGGCTCCGTATCCGTTGTATATAATTCCTAAGTTTGATGATGCAGCTAAGGCGGAATTGGCTAACAAAATTTACCAAGCTTTACAAACAGATAAAGTACCGGTGCTTTATGATGACAGGGCAGATATTTCGATTGGTGTGAAAATTAAAGATAGTAAAATCACGGGGACTCCATATACAGTGGTTTTGGGTAATAGTTTAGATGAGGGGTTGGTTGAAGTTGAAGATAACCGTACCGGTGAAAAGACTGCGGTAGCACTTGACCAGTTTGTTGACTACTGTAAAAGTTTGTGTGGTAGTAGATAGTTATTTGACAGATAGAATAGAAAAGCTTACCCTATTTTAGGTATGACAAATGAAGCTGCGCAAGTTGCAAATCTTAAGCTCATACTCTTAAAAAGAAGAGTTGCAACTTTTAAAAAGATGAAAAAATTGAAAGTTGACCATCATCAATGGTTGCCAATGGTGGATTCGCTAGATGTAAAATTAAAAAGTCTTGATGTCATTTGTAAAAAAGCGATTGCTTCAATAATTGTAGTTCAGTTAGCGATGGTTTTAAATAATGGTGGTGACTTTGAAAAATATAAAGACAGGATTTTAAAATTACTCGACAAATATGAATGTCGTGATTATTTGAATGGTTTAGAAAAGCAATTACTTGATGGCAAGTATGATAGTAAAGTTATTTTGAATACGACATGGCAAAACGAAATTTGTTGGTCGTTGTTTTGGGCTTTGGGTCTCATTAAAGACAAGGCGTTAGATTTGCCATTTGGTGTTTGCGATGCAAACAAGGTCGCTGGTTTTCTTGTGAATGCAGAAAACTATGAAGCATTTAAGCGCAAATGTAAATTAAGAAATATTGAAGAAATTTTAGATATGTTGGATTTGTTTTATAATTATCATTGGGCATGTGTTGATAAAACAATCAATCCCGCACGCAGAACAGGTAAGTTAGATAGTGATGTTGTTTGGGAGCGCAGAAGGGGCTTGGAATGGTTGGTTAGTGAAGAAGACGATTGGTTTGATATTTCGCTCGATACTTAAAGGCTGATAAAATTTTTATTAGCGGTGACAAATACTTGTCCCATAAATTGAAGCAAAAGGAGGAAAAAAATGATTTACATTGTTCGGCACGGGCAAACGGATTGGAATTTATTAGGTAAATGTCAAGGTTGGGCGGATATTGAATTAAACGAAACAGGATTGCAGCAAGCCGAAGAACTTGCTCAAAAATTGGCAGATGTTAAATTTGATATTTGTTTTGCTAGTCCTTTGCAGAGAGCAATCAAAACCGCAAAAACAATTTACAAAGGCGAAATCATTGTTGACGACCGTATCATTGAACGCAGTAATGGTGAGTTGTCGGGGCGAACAGATTGGCGCGAACAAGGTGTGAATTTTAATGACCCAAACGAAAATCGTTTTAATATTGAAACTTTGCCAGTTTTACAAAAGCGTTTAGATTCATTTTGGAATGAAGTTTTAACCAAGTATTCGCACCAAAATATTTTAGTGGTAACACACGCTGGTACAGCGATGTGGTCACAAGTATATTTTTATGGGCTTCCGCAAGGCAATGATTTTAGTCAATACAAATTAAAAAACTGTGAGTTTTTAACCATTGATAATAATATCAAACCAGTTGGATTTTAGTTAATCTTTTTCGTTTAAAACTTCTGTAAGCAGGTGGTCTTTCTTCTTTTGGGTAAGCATCATGCTGTTAAAAAGTTCTTGGCGGAATTTGGTCGCCGTCTTTGGCTAGGTAATGTTCAATAAAATGATAGTCTTTATCCGGTTTGTTAGATACTCCTTTAAGCAAGTCAACCATTCCGTTATCATAGCCAAAACTTTCCAAAAAGCTTGAAAAAGAAATGCAAGCGCAAGACGAAAAGTCAATGTAATTAAAGTTTATAAAAAGGCTCCGATTTAGCATTGGAGTCTTTTTTGTTGATTAAGTTTTTATAAAAAATGGCACTATTTTGTAATGCCATTTTCTATTTAATAATAAAAATTTTGGTAGTCCCGAGGGGAATCGAACCCCTGATACCGCCGTGAAAGGGCGGTGTCTTAACCGCTTGACCACGGGACCAAACATTGTATTTTAACACGCTTGTTTTATTTTTGCAAGAGATTATTTTGGGGGTTAATCATGATGGCAAGGTTTTGTTGGTTAATTAGTTGACAGCGTCTGATGCGTACCGCATACTTTACATAGATACAAAGGAGGAAAAAATATGTATTGTTCTCATTGTGGGAAAGAAATTAATGACGAAGCAGAAATTTGTGTAAACTGCGGTTGTCGTGTGAAGGAAGCTGCAGGCGCGGATAATAATAAGATTATTCGTTTCTTGTTGACTTTCTTTTTAGGATTTATCGGTAGTTTGATTATTAATCATACTAGTTTGAAACCGACTGGTTGGAAATCCCGAACTTGTGCTTATTTCTTTTTATCAATCATAACTTTTGGAATTTATGCGTTAGTTGCTTCGATTTGTAATTTTACATTCGATGAAAACAAAGCATCGAATATTGGTTACTTTAAGGAATAATGAAAACAAAAAGAATTGGAAGTGAATCCAGTTCGTTAAGCAAATATTAAAAGAAATATAAAAACTGGAATACGAATGATTCCAGTTTTTTTGATTTATGTAAAGTTAATACAAAATGTGCTGACAAGGGGATGTATAGTTTCCAAAACAATGAGGGTAGTTCCATGAAGTGTTACACGGGGTGCAGTAAGGAATATTTGTTTGGTAGGGAATGATTGGAGTTGTGTAATAACAACCGTTGCGTGGTGCTGTGTAGCAGTTGTCGGTGTATGTATATGCTTCGGGATAGACGACACGGGTGGCGCAGTCATTATTGCGTGCGCAGATATTGGTATTACGCGTATTCGCAATTTCGATGTTAGTGTCTTCGTTGCTTTGTTTTGCCAATAATGCCAAGATGATTAATAAGATGGTAGTGTTGTTGGCTAAGTTAATGCTGTTGCTGCGGGCGTAGCAGCCTAAGCCAAGTAACGCCACAATAAGATTTTTAGATAAATTCATGTTTGACTCCTTTTTAAATTAATAAACTCTGCCTTGGGGGAACAAGGGTTGATTGAGAAAGTTTTGACTGTTACTGGTCGCTGTGTTCGATGGCTGCATGGGGGCATAACCGTAGGTAGGAATGAGTAAGTCGGTGGTTGCAGTCACGCGAACTAAAATTTTGGTCACGGCGCAAGTGATGGTTAAAGTTCCGTCTGCCACTGTTGCGCTGTCGTAACCAAAGGCGCCTTCGGCCGTGAAACTGTATGGGAAAGCGGTGTCATCGGGAATAAATAGGACCACATTAATATTTTTAGTAACACTGGTGTTAGTTTCAAATTGGAGACCATTGGCATCGGTTAGACTTACTGTAAGGGGAATGGTTATCGTTGCCGTAATGCGTGAACAATGGCTGTTGTCGTTGAGTGGGGTAATCACTAGGTTTGTCATTTGGGTTTCGGTGGCAACGGCTTGAATGCGGTTAACCGTGTAAGGTGCAACTGCGGTCGGTGGAATGGTGCCGGCGCTAATTTGCAGTTGAGCGTCTTGGGTGACTACCATGGCACTGTCCAAGACGCGTGGTATGG
>JAFYKU010000002.1 GCA_017537405.1 Clostridia bacterium | reverse complement strand
TTTTTTTTTTTTTTTTTTTGATACACTTACTTAGATTCGTAAAAAGGAGATAACAATTAATGGCTATTAAAAAAGATTTTAACGAAGAGGTAAAGGAAAAATTGAATGGTGTAGATATTTCTAAACTTCGTGATGCTGTTTTAAATTATAAGCCAGAACCTCAAGATTTTAAGGGTCCTGATAAAGATGCGCTGGACGCGTTTAATAAATCGCAAGAAAAATTTAAAGAACAAGAAATTAAAGACTTATTGGAAGAGGGTTTAGAGCGTTCAAGAAAAGAAGAAAAAAAATATGATTATTTTGTAAAAGATGATGGCAGAGAAATGTAATAATTGTAAACCGTTCGTAAGAGCGGTTTTTTTATTGTTGTTAGCTTTGATTAATGTTATAATATTTGTAGAGCGAAAGCGGAGGATTTATGGATGTAATAGATATATCTAAAATTAAATTACCTGAACTTGATGTGTTGGAAATGCAAAAATATAAGAGTGGTAATTCTAGTTTTTTAGATAGCATGAAAATTATTAATGATAATGATAAATCAATTAATGAATTTCAAGAAAAAAATTCGACGCAAATTGAAGATAGAGAAATTTGAGTTAAGATAGCGGTAATTTGGGGATTTATTATTATTTATAATTCTTGCCAATTTATTTTAATTGCATCGAGTATGTTTTTGATGTTGGTCGAGTCAAAGCTTGTCAGCATCTTTTTTGTGGAACAGTGGTGGGTGCTCTACAACTTCGAAAGCAATGTTCAGTGCTTTTAATTGTTTTAAGATTGCGTCTTGCATGCAAAAAATATAATATATATATTTTATATCCGCAACTATTCGCTGGTTTTTAAGCGGGTAATGAGAAATGTAGTTAGTGGATTTAGAAAAAATTGGCAAACTAAAAAACTGCTTGATTTTTTTCTATTTTTTATTATTCATGTTGTATGAAGAATTTAAAATCAATTTTTTGTGCAGCGATGTTATTCATGGTTTGTGCTGTTATGTGTGTGGGATGTAGTTTTGGTGAGGATAATCTGCCGTCAGATTCAGATTCAGATTCAAAACAAATAACTATTTCTTTAACTGAAGCAGAAAGTGCTATTTTGGACGCTTTGCAAAATAAAGCAGGGCAAATCAATCGTGATGCTTTCCAAAAATGGGGTCAATTTGAATTTTCATCCAGTGTTCGCGCTTTTATTCCAGATACCAATGAGCTTCGAGGTAGTGTAAAAACTTCTTTGATTGCGACTTGTGAAAATGGTTTTTATGACAATATGTATATGACATATGAATTAAATGATTTAATGTATGACAAGCACTCTATTCGTGAATCTTATACGGTTGGTGATATTCAATATACTTATGAAGATTCTTCTGTTGATGTAGAGAATGTTGATAAATGTGACCTTCCGTCTGAAGCAGATGTAGTAAAAAAACTTTTTGCTGATGATTTTTTGTATCTTGTTTTTGGAAATAAAGTAACAAAAGAAGTAACAACTGATGGATATACTTTAGTATTTAGAAACGGTCTTCAAGGCTTAGCTAATTTTCTTTTCATCATGAGTGATCATGATGTTGATGATATTAAAGAATATGAAGAATCTTATCTTGAACAAATAGAAGAAATGTATTCGGATGCGGAATTATCAGACGCCTTTGTTCAACTGTTGGTTGAGTTCGACAAACAAAACAATATAACGGAAATTAAATTTAGCTATGTTACATTTGAACCTTCTCGGTATATGAGAAGCGAAGCAGTGATTGTTGCTAAAAAATCAACTGAAAATTTCCAAGCTCCACAATGGTATCTTGATCGTTTCGTAGATGCTAAATAATTAATTAAAATTCTTAAAAAGCACGGTGTCGCAGCCGTGTTTTTTTTGTTAATTTTATGCTTGACAGTTGAATGAGTGTTCAATTATATTAATAATAATTGAACAGGTGTTCAATTGTATTAGCGAAGGAGATTTATGGGAAATAGTGAGAGTGTGTGTGATTGTGAGATTATTCACCAAGAAAAAGTAGAGCAGGCAAAACAGACAATGTTAGATGAAGGGCTGTTATTGACTGTGGCGGATCTTTTTAAGATTTTTTCGGATAGCACGCGCGTTAAAATTATTTCTGTTTTGGAAAAAAATGAATTGTGCGTTTGTGATATTGCTAACATTTTGAATATGACTAAGTCGGCGGTGTCTCATCAATTAAAGAATTTGCGTGAAACGAATTTAATTAAAAGTCGTAGGTTGGGCAAGGAAGTGTGGTATTCATTGGCGGATGAGCATATTAAAAAAATATTGGATATCGCACTGGAGCATATAGGTGAGATTGAACATGATTAAGAAATATAAAATAAATGGATTATCGTGTCCGAATTGTGCCAAAAATTTAGAAAAAGAGTTAAGAAAATTAGAAACTGTAAATTTTGCAAAAATAGATTTTATTAAATCTAATTTAGAGTTATCGTTCGATAACGAAGATGTTGCCATCAAAGATGTTTTAAATTTGACAGCTAAAATAGAGCCAAATGCCACAATTATATTGAAGAATAAGAAAACCAATAATAAAAATCTATGGTTTAATTTGTTTTGTTTATTGAGTGGTTTATTGTTGGGGTGTTTAGCGTTTATTTTAGATGTGTCACTTGTTTTGTACTGGTTAATGTTTGTGGCCAGTGCGTTGTTAATGGGGTATCAAACTTATTATAGGGCTTTTAATTTATTAATCAAAGGCATTGTTAATGAAAATTTTTTGGTAACATTATCTGTTATTGGTGCAACTTTAGTGGGTGAACATTTTGACGGATTAATGGTGATTGCTTTATATTCGGTTGGTAAGTTATTGGAAAACATTGCATTAAGCAAGTCAAGGAAAACAATTGAGAGTTTGACTAATATTAAACCGGAATTTGCAGTCTTACTAAATGATAAACAAGAAGAAATTACTGTACAGCCTTGTGAAATTAAGGTCGGAGATATGCTTGTTGTGCGTGCAGGTGAAAAAGTTGCTGTTGACGGTATAGTTGAATCTGGAAATGTTTCGTTAGATACGCAAAGTTTGACTGGAGAAAGTTTACCGCAGTTAGTAACTAAGGGTGATAGTGTTTTATCTGGAGCAATTGTTCTTGATGGTGTTTTACATATAAAAGCAACCAAAGAATACCAAAGAAGTGCGGTCAATAAAATTGTTGATTTAATTGAAAATGCAAGTAATAAAAAAGCGAAAACGGAAACTATAATTGCAAAAATTTCTAAATGGTATAGTTTAGGGGTAATAGTATTATCATTTATTGTTTGGGGATTAGTATGGGCAATTACACAAAATTTCAATACTGCTATGTACCGCGGTTTGATTTTCTTGGTTGTTTCTTGTCCGTGTGCGTTTGCGATTTCGGTACCGTTAGCTTATTTTTCTGGGTTAGGTAATGCATCTAGGAGTGGAATTTTGATTAAATGGTCTAATTATTTAGATGTTTTAGCTCGAATAGATGTTGTGGCTTTTGATAAAACTGGAACACTGACAACTGGTGAATTCGAAATTGTTGATGTTATAGTAAAAAATAAGAATTATACAACAGAAGATATCCTTTATTTAGCAAGTCTAGGTGAACAATATTCGAATCACCCACTTGCCAAAGCGATTGTGAGCAGTTGTGATAAAAAGTTGGAAAAATTGCAAGAAGTTAAAGAAATTGCCGGCAGAGGAGTTGAGTATCAATATCAAGGTATAAACTATTTTGTGGGGCGTAAAAATCAAGAACAAAAAGCGACCGTTGTTGAACTTTATTGTGAGGACGCGTTAATTGGTGAAGTCTTTTTGCAAGATACGGTTAAGCAAGTATCTCTACAAACCATTAGTCAATTGAATGCTTTGGGTGTGAAGACCGTTATGTTGTCCGGTGATAACCAAGAAACCGTGCAAAAGGTGGCAGAACAATTAAAGATTCAAGAAGCTTATTCCAAACTCTTACCAGAAGAAAAATTTACACAAATTGGAAAAATCAAGTCCACAGGGGCAACTGTTGCGTATGTTGGTGATGGTATCAATGACGCGCCGTCATTAACTTTGGCAGATGTTGGCATCAGTATGGGATTAAATGGCAGTTCAGTGAGCCTTGATGCGTCAGATGTTGTAATTGCCAATGATAATCCTGGAAAAATTATCGATGGTATTAGAATTTCTAAGCATACTCGTAAAATAGTTTGGCAAAATATAATTTTATCCGCAATAATAAAAATTCTGTTTTTAACTACTGGAGCTTTGGGATTTACAGGCATGTTAAGTGCTGTCATTGCGGATGTTGGTGTGACTTTATTTGCAATATTAAATAGTTTACGCGCTTTAAAAATAAATCAAAATATCAACAGAAATTAATGTGATTTCTCTGACTTTGCACGATAATGCTCAATGGCCGTTTTGTCACCACTATATAAAATGCGCGTAAGATTGTTGCCGTGGGTGGCAACTATTTCGTTGGGAAGTATGTCAATTTGGTCCGCTGTTAAGTATGTTTGTTCGGCTTGGTTAATAACAATATTGCCTGCAACTATGTATGGATATCGTTCAAATTTGATCGGTAGAGCATTTAAATCACTATTATTGGGAATTTGTATTAAATAGGTGTTTGGTGCAATCTGTGGGGTATTCTGGGCGTTATAATGGACTTCATGGGTTGAGGTCGTAATAATTAAGTCATTGTCTGGGAACCAATCAATGACAAGAGCTTGTCCTTTTTGCAGGTCAACTGTGTATTCGTGGTTGATTGTAACCGTGCCAATATGATGTAAAATAAATTGCGTTTGTTCCATGTTTAATGATATTCTTATATGTATGAATTTAATCTCGGAAAAAGACGCTAGTCGATTAAATCCTTTATATTTAGCTTTTGTAGGTGATGCAGTATGGTCCTACAATATTCGTGCCATCATGTTAATTGAAAATGTAGCAAATTACAGTAAAGCTGGAGAGATGCACAGTATTGCTACTTCTTATGAGTGTGCTTCGTTTCAAAGTGAGATTTTCCGTGAGTTAGAACCGACTTTTACCGAAATTGAAAAGGATTTAGTCAAGCACGCACGCAATGCTCATAATAACAATGTGCCGAAATCCACAACATTGGCAAATTATAAACGCGCAACAGCGATTGAAGCGTTGATTGGGTTTTGGCATTTAACCGGAAATTTAGGGCGTATTAATGCTGCTTTGAATGTGGCGCGCATGAAGGAGATACAATACTAATGTTAATCGAAGGAAGAAACAGCGTTGAGCAGGCTTTGTTAGGCAATGGCACAATTGATAAAATTTTGGTGTCGCCTAATTTACGCGATCAAAATTTGATTGAACGCATTAAAAATTCGGGTGTGACTTATCAATTCGTGGATAAAGCTGCTTTGGATAAAATTAGTAAATCTAAGAACCACCAAGGAGTTGTGGCTTATGTAACTAATTATCATTATTTTGATTTGAAAGATGTGGTTGAAAGTGCTTATGCGCAAGGAAAACAGCCATTAATGTTAATTTTAGATGGAATTGAAGACCCGCATAATTTAGGAAATATTATTCGTACAGCTGAATGCATGGGCGTTGATGGTATTATTCTGCCAAAGAATCGCAGTGTGACTGTGAATGATACTGCGATGCGTGTAAGTCAAGGTGCGGCTTCTAATGTGCGTATTTGTAAAGTTGTAAACATTAATCAAGAAATTCAACGCTTAAAAGATAAGGGATTTTGGGTTTATGGTGTTGAATTGGGCGGTGTTGAAATTTCCAAAGTTAATTTGAAGGGACCGACTGTATTAGTGATGGGAAGTGAAGGAAAAGGAATTCATCAATTAACTCGCAAATTAGTGGACGGAATTGTTACAATTCGTATGCATGGGAAAGTGAATAGTTTAAATGTGGGTAGTGCGACTGCGATTGCTTTATATGAAGTGAACCGACAAAGGAGTTTATGACGCAGGAAAGTTTTACTGATGGAAGTTTTTCTATTGAAGCTAAGCATGAAAGAATGATTCGTGCTATTGTGCGCGAGCTGATGCGTAAATGCGAGTCTGTTGGCTTGCATGACGAAGATGATTTATTCATGGAAGGCATATTGGGCTTATTAAAAGCTAAGCAAACTTTTGATGCAGAGCGTGGTGTTAAGTTTGAGACTTATGCCAGCTTAGTGATTAGCAACCACATTAAAGATGTAATCAAGAACAAAAATAATGGCGATAGTGGACAAATTATCGAACTGGCAGACCCGATTGATTTTGCGGCAAAGAGCGAACTTGTTGAAAAGAAAAAAATTTTACAAGAAGTTTTAGCAATATGCAATGATTTTGAAAAGGCTATTTTCAATGCCTATTTTCAAGGTTATTCGTATCAAGAGATTTGTGAAATTTTTGATGTTAATAAAAAGAAAGTGGATAATACAATTCAAAAGATACATCGTTTAGCGCGTTCAATTTATAAAGATCAACTAAGATTGAAATGACTTTGAAAATAGGGTATAATAAGTAATATGTTAGATGAAATTGTAATTACAGGCGCACGGGAACATAATTTAAAAAATGTTGATGTTGTGATTCCGCGAAATAAGTTAGTTGTTTTTACTGGGGTATCGGGTAGCGGAAAGAGTAGTTTGGCGTTTGGAACTTTGTATGCCGAGGGGCAACGCCGTTTTATGGAAAGTTTAAGCTCGTATGCTCGTATGTTTTTGGGGCAGATGCAAAAACCAGATGTCGATAAAATTACTGGGTTGTCGCCTTCAATTGCGATTGATCAAAAAACTACGAATAATAACCCGCGTTCAACGGTCGGGACGGTAACTGAAATTTATGATTACTTGCGTTTACTGTATGCGCGTGTGGGAATTCCACATTGTCCGCAATGTGGCAAAATAGTGGAAAGACAAACAGTTGATCAAATTGTTGATCAGGTATATCAGAATTATGCTGGGCAACAAATTTATTTAGAAGCGCCAATTGTGCGTGGTGCTAAAGGCAGTTTCGAAAAGCGTTTTGATGAGTTGCGCAAAAGTGGTTTT
>JAFYKU010000015.1 GCA_017537405.1 Clostridia bacterium | reverse complement strand
ACCAGCAAACAAGCCGAAGATAATTGGCAAAGCAAACTCAATCAATGTTGATAAATTCATAACCAAACTTATAATTGTTAAGACCAACAAAGTACCCAAGGTTGTTGCCGCTGTCAAAATACTTCGTCCTAATGTATGATTAATTGATTGATTAACCAAATCACTTAACTTTTGATTTTCAGTATTGTTTTTTTCCAAAGTACGAACACGGTCAAACACAACCAAACTATTATTGATTGAATATGCCATAACTGTTAAAATTGCTGCAATAAATGACGCATTAATTTGAATTTGGAAAATTGTCATTAAGGACACAATCATAAGCACATCATGCATCAATGCCAAGATTGTTGACATACCTGCAGTAAATTTAAAACGAATCAACATATAGATAATCAATCCTGCCAAAGCCGCTAAAATAGACCAAAAGACTGACATAATTGTTTCTTTGATTGTTGTATCTGTTGAAGTTGTGTATTCCATAAAATCACTTTCAAAGAAAGTTTCTAATTCGGTAACAATTTCATTAGTATTATCTTCGGCATTAAATTTGATAGAAAAGGAATTACCACCATTAGTATTTTGCTCTTGGGCAATTGAATATTTAACATCAAAGGAATTCATTTTGTCCTGAATTTCGGCTTTTGTATATTCACCATCGGCATTAATTTTCACAATAGTACCACCAGTAAAATCTAAACCTAAATTCAAGCCAAAGGTTGCCAACATAATTATACCAAGAACTAAAATGACCGCTGGTGCTATAAAAAAGAAACGACCATAACGCACAAAATCAAATTTTTTCTCTTTAAAATTTTTTATAAAGTTCATTTAGCACCATCCATGTTTAATTTTCTTTTTTGTGGAACAACCGGTTTAGTTTCACTATCTACAATTTGAGTTTGATCAAATTTAATATTAGCACGCTTTGCGTTATCTGGATTGATATATAAATATAACTTAGCCAAACTACGCGTAATAATCAAGCCAACAAACATAGAAATTGCAACACCGAGAGCTAATGTAATTGCAAACCCACGAATCGAACCAGAACTCAATAGGTATAAAATCACACTAACAATAATCGTAGTAACATTCGCATCTAAAATAGTAACAATTGATTTATTAAAGCCAGTATGCACCGCAGCAGCAAATCGTTTTCCTGCACGATATTCTTCTTTAATTTGTTCAAAAATTAAGATGTAAGCATCAACCGCCATACCGATTGACAAAATGATACCTGCTATGCCTGGCAATGTTAATTGAATTGAATCTATAATTGCCAAGAAGAAAACAAATATAACCGTATAAATAATTAACGACAAATTGGCAATCCAGCCAAAATCACGATAAATGATAGCCATTAAGACAAAAATTAAAACCAAACCAATTGCCAAAGCAATAAGACCTGCCGTAATTGCACCTTCACCTAATGTCGCTGGAATGTAACTCATTTCGCCAATAGTCAAACCGACAGTATATAAGCCAGATTCAATTTGCAAAGCAAATGCTTCTGCACTTTCTTTGGTATATGTACCTGTAATCAAAACCTTTCCATCAGAACCTAATGTGCTGGCATTTTCATTTGAAATTTGTGGAGCGCTAATTAATGTTTCATTTGAAAAAATTGCCATGTATTGACCGCCTGCGCCATTAACTTTTTCACGGAATTTGACCTTTCCTTCATTGGTAAAAGTTAATTGCAAAGCATAATTAGACACATTTTCTGGATCGGAAACAACTTGTACCCCAGCAATATCTTCACCAACTAAAAAAACTTTAGCCTTATCGTAAGTCGGTTGATTGGATGAACTTGGTTCCAAAAATTCAATGTTAGCCGGAGTACCAATAGCATCCATAATTTCTTGAGTATCTTTCATTCCAGGAACTTCAATACGGATTTTATAACTTCCTGCTGCACCTTGACGCGTAACGCTAGCTTCAAGATAACCTTGGTTGGATAATGTGTTTTTAACACGATTAATCGTTGCATTTACTTCCGCTTCTAAATCCGAACTGTTTTCCGATGGTTCCACATT
>JAFYKU010000001.1 GCA_017537405.1 Clostridia bacterium | reverse complement strand
GCATACGTCCATAATTTTTTCATCACTTATATTTTCACAGTTGTAGCATAAATTTTCTCGCACTGTGCCTTTAAATAACCATGTATCTTGCAATACCATTGTGAATAAGTTGTGAATATTTTCACGAGTCAAAGACTTGATTGATTTACCATCAATAATGATATCGCCACTATCAATGTCATAAAATTTCATAAGTAAATTAACTAGAGTTGTTTTACCAGCACCGGTGGGACCAACAATCGCAATTTTTTGTCCCGGCAAAACTTCACAGGAAAAGTCTTTAATAACTGGCTCATTTGGACGATAACTAAATTGAACATTTTGGAAAGAAATTTTTCCTTTCGCTAATTTGGGGTCAAGATATTCTATACAACTATCCTGCGCGGACATTTCTTTTTCATCTAAAAATTCAAATACTCGTTCCGATGAAGCAATACCAGATTGTAATCTTGTCATACATTGTGAAATTTGCGACATTGGACTAGTAAACAAGCGAACATAAATTACAAAAGCAAAAATAACACCAACATTGGTTACACCGTGGATACACATAATTGCACCAACTATTGCTACAGCTAAATAACCTAATTCCCCGACAAAACCCATAATTTGCGGCATTAAACTACCAAAGAATTCACTCATCTTATTACTTTTGTAAAGTTTATTGTTGAGCGTGTCAAATTCATCTGTAACTTTACCTTTAGCGTTATATGCTTTAACAATATTGTGTGCGCCATAAATTTCTTCAACATGACCATTAATTTCACCAATTTCAATTTGGCGTCGAATAAAGTATTTTTGAGAAATTTTTAATATGACAACCATTAAAATCATACCTACCATTGAAGCAATAATTGCAGTCAGAGCTAAGATCCAGTTAGTCACGAACATCATTAATGTAGCTCCCAATAACAAAGCAATTGCGCTAAATAAAGTTCCTAAAGAATTAGATAACGAATGTGCTAAAGTATCTACATCATTGGTAATACGCGAAAGAACATCGCCACGCGTATGTGTATCCATGTAAGAAAGCGGAATTTTATTAATTTTTTTTGAGATACCAGTTCTTAAATCTTTAGCAAAACAGTTAGCCGTTTTTGCCATAATAAATTGTTGAATCAAAGAAAATACTGCACTAAAACCATAGACAATTAATAAAATAACTGCGATTCGCCCCACCATGTTTAAATTTATCGGACCAGGATTCGGATTATATTCTGTTGGTACACCAGCTAAAATTGTGTTAGCTAAATCTGAAATTTTGTTTGGTCCAATGATTGATAGAATTGAAGATGCAATTGATAAAATAATTGCAAAAACAACTGAAACCATAAATGGTTTTAGGTATTTAGCCATATCTTTTAATGCTTTTTTCATATTCTTAGGTTTTTCGCCAACAATACCAGAACCATGGCCCATGCCGTTGCGTGCACTTTGTCGTTTTACATCAGCCATTTAATTCCTCCTTACTTAATTGTGAATAAGCAATTTCTTGATATGTTTTACATTTCTTCAATAACTGTTTATGAGTTCCAATACCAACGCATTCACCTTTTTCTAAAACTACGATTGTATCTGCGTTCATAATAGTTCCAATTCGTTGCGCAACAATCACATTAGTGGCATTTTTCGTATGTTTTTTTAGTTCAGCTCTTAATTTATAATCCGTTACATAATCCAAAGCCGAGAAAGAATCATCAAAAATATAAATTTCTGGATCACGGGCTACTGCTCGTGCAATTGATAAGCGTTGTTTTTGTCCGCCTGAAAGATTTGTTCCTCCTTGCGCGACATTACCATGATATGTATTTTCCATTTTTTCCACAAAGTTAGTCCCTTGGGCAATTGCAACGGCTTGTTTAATTTGTTCGTCACTAATTGCTTTTTTACCATTTTCACCGAAAGAGACATTTGAACTAACCGTTCCAGAAAGCAATACTGCTCTTTGTGGCACATATCCAATTTTATTATATAATGTTTCTAAGTCATAATCTTTGATATTGATACCATCAATTAAAATTTCACCTTCCGTGCAGTCATAAAACCGCATCATTAAATTTACAATCGTAGTTTTTCCACTACCCGTCGAACCAATAAAAGCTAAGGTATCGCCCATCTTGGTTTTAAATGAAATATTCTTCAACATTAATTCTTCCGTATCGGGATATTTAAAACTTACATTACGAAATTCAATTACACCCTTCGTTTCTGTATTCCCTAAAAAATTACCATTAATAATACTATTTTTGGTGCTTAGTAATTCATTAATACGCGCCGCAGATACACTTGCACGCGGCCACATTACAAAAATCATTACCAATGTCAAAAATGAAGAAACAACTTGGCTTGCATAACCATTAAAAGTTCCCATATCGGCATACATAATATCCTTACCAACATCTGTACCGTTAATTAAGAAAGCACCAATCCAGTAAATTCCTAACGACATTAAGTTCATAACCAAATACATTAATGGATTCATGAACCCCATTGTTTTTTGGG
>JAFYKU010000117.1 GCA_017537405.1 Clostridia bacterium | reverse complement strand
GTTTTCCGATGGTTCCACATTGAAAACAGCTGAAACACCACCATTCAAATCAATACCCATTTTATTCTTGATTGCTTGATAACATCCAACATATTTTGTATTTGTAAATGGGATTGTAAATTCTGCAAAACACAACACCGCAGCAAGTGCTACGATGAGACAAATTACGCAATATTTAATAATTGCACGAGTTTTATTCATATAGGAGGAAGTATACCATAAATTTTGCATGTCTACAAATAAATTATTGCCAAAAAACTTTTTTCTCACATATAGCAAGGTATGAAACCATTTTTTACAGGAATAGCAACCGCATTAGTTACTCCATTTAATCAAGACGAAACAATCGACTTCTCTGCTTTGCGTATTTTAATTGAAAGACAGATTAAATTGAAAGCAAATGCAATTGTAATTTTAGGGACTACTGGCGAAATATCAACTTTATCGTTAAAAGAACGCCACGAAGTTATTAACTTTGCCGTTGAAATAATTCAAGATAAGATCCCAATTATATTTGGCATTGGTGGCAATAATCCAACGGAGATTATTGATTTAGGTCGTTACATCATACGAGCAACTAAAAATAAAAAATGCAAAATTGCAGTAATGGTAACTGCCCCATATTATAACAAAGGGACGCCTGATGGAATCTTCAAATTTTATCAAGCAATAACGACTGCATTAAAATTGCCCACCATAATTTATAATATTCCTGCCCGAACAGGAGTCAATATCACGCCACAAAACATGGCACAAATCACCCAATTACCTTTTATTGTCGGCATCAAAGAAGCAAGTGGTAACTTGCACCAAATTACCCAAACGGTGAATCTCTGCCCAAATACAGCTGTTTATTGTGGTGATGACACTTTAGCACTACCCGCTTATGCAGTAGGCTGTCAAGGAATTATCTCTGTTGCTTCCAACATTGATGTTTTACCATTAAAAGAAATTTGGCTTTTGTTTACTAACGGAGAAAATGCATTAGCGTTACAAAAATTCCAGAAACAACTTCCCTTTTATGAAAGCTTATTTCGCGTTGTCAACCCAATTCCAATTAAAGCCGAATTAGCAAAAACCGGCTTAATCAAAAATGTATTACGCTTGCCACTAACCCCAATTGAGTGATATAATTTCTTTTATATGGGTTTAGTATCGTTTTCACGCGGCTATATGTCCACAGGTTTTACCAACATCTCCAACATATTTATGGAAGAGCATTTACCATACGCAAATGGTGATTGTGTTCGTGTTTATTTATACGGACTTTATCTGTGCCAAAACGCAACCAGTGCCGATAACACGATAGAAACAATGAGTACGAAACTTGGTATTAGCGTGGCTAACATTAAAGATGCTTTTGAATATTGGGAAAAACAAAATTTAGTACAAATTTTAGACACAGTTCCACTTGAAATAAAATACTTACCAATTAAACGCAATGCGGCAAAAGTTAAAACCTTACCCCAAGGTCAATATGACGAATTTAATACAAAAGCACAAGCTATCTTAGATGGTCGCATGATTACAACAACCGAATATCATGAATACTATGCTTTCATGGAAAGCATGCATTTCGAACCCGAAGCTCTTTTACTTGTAATCAAGAATTGTGTATTAGTTAAGGGATTTACTGTAGGATATGCTTATATTTTAACGGTAGCCAAAAACCTTGCTTACGAAGGACTAACAACTCACGCAGCGGTTTCGGCTAAATTTAAAGAAACTCAACAAGATCAAAATGCCTTAACAAATTTAATTAAACAAATTCGCAAAAACAAACCTGCAACTAAAGAGTTTATAAAACACAGTTATTCGGAAGAAGCATTGAAGGAGGTTGAAACCGATGTTAACGAATTTTGACAGATATGACCTAATTATAACCGCACGAAAAAGTAAAAAATTCCGTGAACTTGACGATAAAGTTCGCGTCATGGCTTTTGAATTGGGGAAGAAAAATCCAAAAATCAATAAGGACGAATATCTTGCATTAAAAGAAAAAAGAGACGAACAGTTAATGAGTTTTATTAACAGTTTAGAACCAGCAGATAAATTCGACCGCACCACTTACCAAAAAATTGACCCAAAAATTACCCAAAAATTTGAACGCTATTTAAGTAAATTTCCCAACACAAAAAAAAGCGTAATTTTTACTGGTCCAACGGGAACAGGGAAAACTTATTGTGCAAAATATATACAACATGTATTAACACAAAAAGGGTTTAAAGTGCATTTAACTACTACTTTTAATTTAGTAAAACGCATGAAAGATCACTTGTTTGGACAAGACTCAACCGTTCCTTACGATTTTTTTGAAAGTGATTTGCTTATTATTGATGATTTAGGCGTTGAACCTACAATAAAAAACAGTGATGAAGTTTTGTACACTGTTATCAATGAAAGATATTCAAATGATAAAGCCTTACTAATTACTACAAACTTATCTAAAGACCAAATTTCAACACGCTACGAAGATCGCATTTTTGGCAGAATTTACGATAAAGCAAAATCAGCGGTCATTATTTTTAATGGGAAAGACCTCCGCATAGAGTGAAAGCATGCGTCAAAGCAATTGCCAACGCATCGGCGGCGTCATCTGGTTTAATTTTTTGTTCTTGATTTAGAATGCGCCCAACTGCCGATTGCATTTCTTTTTTCTTGGCTTTACAACCACCCGTGATAGCAATTTTAATTTGATTGGGTTTATAATTAAAAACTTCTCCATGATAGTATGTAGCCCGCATTAATGCTATGCCCCGAGCTGCGGCAACCTTTAATCCCGTTGTAACATTAGCAGCAAAAAACAGCTCTTCAATTGCAATATCATCAGGTTTATATTCTTCAAATAAACTTGCAAGACGGTCATTAATTTGGCAAAGACGCGCACCGAAAGGTTGTTCTTTATCTGTTTCAATGGCACCATAATCAACCAAACTAACTTCCTGCCCTGTTAATTTAATAACACCCCAGCCCATAATTCCGAAGCCGGGGTCTATTCCCATAATTACTTTATTCTGCATTGTGATAAACCGCTTGTACATCTTCGTTGCTTTCTAATGTATCAATCAATTTTTCAAAACTTGCAACTTTATCATCTGGAATTGCTACAGTAGACATTGGTACCATAGCAACTTCAGCACTTTCTGTTTGTATATTATTCTGTTCCAAAACATTTAAGACGCTATTGAAATTTTCAGGTTTAACTGTAATCGTAACAATACCATCTTCAGTACTCATATCTTCAATAGGGCTATCAATTAAAATTTCTAATAAGTTATCTTCGGTTTGGTTAGCCACACTAATTAATCCCAAACGGTTAAATAAGAAAGAAACCGAGCCGGAAACACCTAATGCACCACCAGATTTATCAAAATAAGAACGAACATCTCCTGCTGTACGATTTTTATTATTGGTTAAAGCTTCTACGATAACAGCTACACCTGCTGGCCCATAACCTTCATAAACCATTGCATCATAGTTATTATCACTACTATCACCAAGACCTTTTGCAATCGCACGCTTAATATTATCATTTGGCATATTATTGCTTTTTGCCTTCGCAATGACTTCTTTTAATTTACTATTATGTTCTGGATCTCCACTGCCGCCTAATTTTACAGCAACAATGATTTCCTTACCTAATTTTGTGTAAACATTACTGCGCGCAGCGTCAGCAAGTCCTTTCTTACGATGAATTTTACTCCACTTATTATGTCCACTCATAGAAATGAGTATAACACATAATAATGCCGCCGGCAACTGCTACATTTAAAGATTCACAATTATCAACCATCGGAATAGTAACCACCTGATGTGGTTTTTGATAGAGAATTGGATTAATACCTTGTCCTTCATTACCTAAAACAATACCATAGTTTGTATCTTTGATTGGAGTTGGCGTGCTTCCACCTAAATCCGCCAAATAATATAAAGTATCTGTCGGCAAATGGTCATAATCGGTGTCAATTATATTCAATCGTAACCCCATTCCGCTACTTGCGCGAATAACTTTAGGAGAATATGGATCCACGCAGTCAATTGCGTAAATTGTTTTAAAACCAAATGCATACGCGGTTCGTAATAAGGTCCCCATGTTACCAGGGTCTTGAATGCGATCTAAAACTAAAAAAGGAGTTGTCGGATTTGTGGGTTTCGGAATACGAGCCACAGCCACACGCCCATGATAAGTTTCCAAATTTTTTAATGTATCTTCGGGAAAAATCTTAACCACTAAATCCATGTGGTCATTTATAATTTTTTCACCTTCAAGAATACACAAAGAAAATTCTTGCCGGTATTTTTTGGCAAGAAGTTTCTTTAAAATTTTAGTTGTAATTTCCATTGCTTACGCCAAACTTTTTTTTGCGGTTTCCACCAAAGATGTAAATGCTGCAGCATCATTGATTGCCAATTCAGACAACATTTTACGGTTTATATTGATGTTAGCTTTTTTCAAACCATCCATCAAACGACTGTATGTAATGTCATTTTGACGAGCAGCTGCATTAATACGCGCAATCCACAATTTACGGAAGTCGCGTTTTTTCAAACGACGGCCAATGTAAGCATATTGACCAGATTTCATAACTTGTTCACGAGCAACACGATACAAGTTAGATTTAGTTCCGCGATAACCTTTCGCTAATTTTAAGGTTTTGCGGCGTTTCTTTAAAGCATTAACACTACGTTTAATTCTCATTTTTGAATTAACCTCCTAATCGTTTTTTCGTCAGAACTACTTACAGCAGCACCATGACGTAATTTACGTTTACGTTCACGTGTTTTTTTGTTTAAGATGT
>JAFYKU010000116.1 GCA_017537405.1 Clostridia bacterium | reverse complement strand
GTAAGAGTTGGTTCAAGCAAGGATTCTACAACAGCTATTTCCATCAAATTGGAAAACAACACAATCAATGCTGGTTCAGCAGATTCAGACGATGCAGCAATCGTTTTGCGTAAAGGTGTAAGTGCTGCCTCATCTTTGGGATTCGCCCATGGGTCAATAAATGCGGATAAGCGTTTTAAACGATAAGGTTCCGCCACCAACATAACAACTGCCGCCGCCAAAGCTGGCAACAAAATTAACGACATCGTTTTCAATGGAACACCACATAAAAACAGCATCACAAACATAATCACGCCAACTGTTATCGTAATCGACATATTAGGTTCCAAGATAATCAACAAACACATCAAACCGCCCGCAGCCAACACCGACAAAATCTGCCACCAACGCGGTTGCTTAACCCGCTCTTTAATTTCAAAAGTTTCGCCAGTTTGAAATTTTCCTGCAAATATTCTTGCCGCAAAAATTACCAAAGCAAACTTGGCTATTTCACTCGGCTGTAATGAAAAGCTACCTATCCCAATCCATCGCGTAGCACCTAATTTAGAAATACTAATTCCGGGAATAAATACCGCAATTAATAACACAATTGCCACCGTAAAAATGATAAAAGCTGTTTTTTGTAACCAGCGAAAATCTATAAAGTACATGATACCCAAACCAATAAGCCCCAAAACAAAGCCAATCAACTGTTTTACAGTATAATAGAAAGGGTTATTATAATAAAATTGAGCATTGTAATTGGACGCAGAATATATCATGAAAATCCCAAAAATAACTAATCCTAAAACTGCAATTAACAACTTCAAATCAAAACAACGCGGCGTAATTTTTTGCAGAATACAATTAATTTTAGACACATTTAAACTTCTTGGTGAGCGTTGCTTCTTCACCTTTAATTTTTTACGACGAATATGACGATGATGTACTGGTGCATCTGCAACCGTAAGCATAAACTATGTTTACGATAAACTGGAAGGATTTATCTCAAAAAATATTTTGACTTGGCGTGCTAATGGCTGCTGCTCAATTTTTTTAATCACATCATCCATATAATTAATCGTCTCTTCAACTTTATCTTCTTTGATGCGTGCTAAGATTTGATATCGAAATTTATTTTGTAAACGCCCATACGGACACTTCATTGCTCCCAAATAAATAAAGGCTTGTTGCTCACTATCATAAGCTCGTAAAGGTTCCATCATGTGTTTAATAATTTCAATAATTTTGATATCAACAGTCCCCGAAACTAATACACGGACAATGGTTGCGTAAGGTGGATATTTGGTTGCTTGCCGTGCGGTAATTTCCCTTTGATAAAATCCGTTATAATCATAATTTTTAATAAATTTGTAAACATAATGGTTTGGCATATAGGTCTGCAAATATACTTTTCCAGCACAACCGACTTCACGACCAGCTCGTCCCGCCACCTGCGTTAATAATGCGAAAGTCCGTTCCGCCGAACGATAATCGGCTACAAAACCACCATCCGCATTCACAATTGCCACAAAACTAACTTTCGGGAAATGATGACCTTTTGCAATCATTTGGGTCCCCACTAAAACAGATGGAGTTTTATTCGCAAACTCTTCCAAAATTTTAATCAAAGCACCTTTGGCTTGTGTATTATCTGTATCCATGCGCAAAACCGGAACGGTTAAACCAGCTTGACTCAACATCTTTTCCAGCTCGGAGCAAATCTTCTGTGTACCCATAGCACCGTGCTTGATATAAGTACTGCCACATTGCGGACACCGAGACGGAAAAGGTAGCCGCGCGGCACAATAATGACATTTTAACTGTTCATCATCTTTGTGATAAACCATAGAAACATCACAGTTTTCGCACTTTGCATTCCATCCACATTGTAAACAGCGAACTGTTTGCGAATAACCACGGCGGTTTAAAAATATCATTGCC
>JAFYKU010000115.1 GCA_017537405.1 Clostridia bacterium | reverse complement strand
TTAATGGCATTTATGTCAAATACTTAATGGATATTATTCGTAGTATCTATCATGATGAGCCGCTCGAAGCAGCTGAATTTTTAAAGGGTAAACGCTATGATGAAGTTGTAGCGGTCATGACTAATCGTATGCAGCAGGCAAGTGCCTTGCAACAGTTCGAATTAGCCATTGCCTACCGTAATGTTTTACAAATGATTGACCGTTTGCGGCATCGTGAGCGGATTCAGGCTACCGCGGAAGATGCAAATGCTTTTACTTTGGGGGCTTGTCGTGAATTGGGTGAAGTTTTAGGTTTGGCGAAAACTCCGCGCAAAATTGAATGTTTTGATATTTCACATACAGACGGTGAGTATGTTGTTGCTTCGATGGTGGTATTTGTGGATGGTGTTGCAGATAAAAATCAGTATCGCCGATTCAGGATTAAACACGGCCAAGGCAATAATGATTTTTTATCGATGGAAGAAACTTTAACCCGTCGCCTAAAACACCGAGAATGGATTTATCCAGATGTCATTGTGATTGACGGTGGAAAGGGACAATTGTCTGCGGTACCTAAAATTAACGGTGTGACATATATTTCTTTGGCGGAAAAATTTGAGTTGGTCTATACCACAACACAAAGCGCGCCCATTGTTTTATCGCACCATAGTTATGCTTTGCGTCTGTTGCAGCGCATTCGTGATGAAGCTCATCGTTTTGCGATTACCTATCATAAAAAATTACGCGACAAAATTCGGTTATAAATCAATATCTTGGTATAAAAAATACATTAACGACACAATCTATTGTTAGGGGTGAAAAATGAAAAAAGTTATGCAAGTCGTTGATGTCATTGCATTTAGTCTGTTATTGCTCGGTGGATTAAATTATTTAATGGCTGGGATTTTTGGACTTGATTTAATGCATTTAATGTTTGGTGCTAATATTAGCATTGTGGGGCGGGTTGTTTATTCAATCATTGGTTTATCTGCGTTGCTCTTGTTGGTTACCATCGTGGCACGGGCAGTCATGAAAAACAAGCAATCAAATTAATCAATGGTTATTCGCAACAAAAGAGAAAGCCTTGCCAAGTGCGGGCTTTTTTGTTACATTGAAGCGTTTGCGTCGTTAGCTCAACTGGATAGAGTATTTGGCTTCGAACCAAACGGTTGGGGGTTCGACTCCCTCACGACGCACCAAAAAGTATTTCAGATTTTATGACCTTTTGTTATACTTAATTAATGAAAGTAATTGGTCAATTTAATTGTGGCACAATCATAATCTCGAATTTCGCAGTCGATGATGATAAATATCACATCAAATTTGATATTGATATCGTGACACCATACTTTAAATTTCAGTATCATTTTGGCGAAGTAGCTTATCATAATTTGTTTGATTTGATTAATGGGAAAGAGACCAAAATTTGTGATGAAACTGCAATTAATAATCATATAGAAATCACGAAAGATTACTTTGGTATCACTGTTGACCAAGGTGGAGTAGTTTCAAACATCAATGTAAATTTTGATATTCAAAAAGAACAAGATAAACTCTTTGAGTTCATATTGGAATTTAAAGCCGTTTGTGAAGTTTTGTTCGGAAAGTAAACAATTTTCAAAAAAGTTTTTTTAAAATGTACTTTGTAAAAGTATATTTTCTACGGTTAGACCATTTTGGGCTAATAATTTGTCGGGTTCGAAATCTTGGGTTAAACCAATTGAGATGCCAAGGTTGCGAACTTTGATACGGCTGTCGCCAAAGTATGATGCAATTTTTTGACCGAAACCACCGGCTTTCGCACCTTCTTCCAAGGTAATGACGATGTCATGGTTCGGTTCAATTTTGTCCAACATTTCCGTATCCAAAGAAGACACGCAGACAGGGTCAATCAAAGTTGCGTTGATATTGTGTGCTTGTAAAGCGGCGACAGCTTGTTCGGCCAATGGATACATGGAGCCAACTGCGATAATTGCAACGCCGTGCCCTTGTTTAATGACACGGGATTTCGGCGTGAATTTTTTGCTTAAAGGTAGTGGGTCATCGATAATTTTGTCAGGAACACGAATTGCCACGCTGTGTTCGTTTTGCTCGATTGACCAATCCAGCATTTGTAAATACTGTTGTTTGCTGATTGGAGCCAAGTAGATTAAATTGGGGATATTGCCAAGTTGGACAATATCATAAAAGCCGTTATGGGTTGAGCCGCCCATGCCGTGAACATGGTCGCCAAATACTAACAAGGTTGCTGGATTGTTATCCAAAGCTAAGTCTTGGTGTAATTGGTCAAAGCCGCGTTGCAAGAATGAACCTTGTACACCAAAAATTGCGTGTGCGCCACCTTTTGCCATGCCAGCGCTAAAAGCAATTGCGTGTTCTTCTGCAATCCCAACATCAACAAATTGTCCAGCACTTTGTTGGCGGCGTTCGGCATTAAAGCCAATGGCTTTAGGGGTAGCGGCGGTGACAACCACCATGCTGGGGTCTTTTGCCATCTTTGTTGCTAAATGTTGGTAAGTGATTTCGCTGTAACTCAAACTAGGGGTGCCTTTCATAGTTCCGGTCGCGATATCAAAAGGTCCGCAATAATGATAGTTTTCTGGGTTTTTGGTAGCCGGCTCATAGCCATAACCTTTAATTGTATGAACATGAACTACGGTTGGGCAAGTGCAGTCTTTGACTTGTTGTAATGTTTTAATTAAAGCATGAACATCATTGCCGTTTGGTTCGTAAACATAATCCAGACCTAAGGCACGGAACATATTATCATTAGCAGTACCATTGGAAGCGCGTAACTTCTCCAAATTTTGGTAATAACCACCATGATTTTCGGCGATTGACATTGCGTTATCATTAATAATAACAACTATGTTGCCGCCTTGTTCGGCGATGTTGTTTAATGCTTCGAAAGCTTGACCACCAGATAAAGAACCATCACCAATTACGGTTACTACACGGTGTTTTTGGTTTAAAACATCGCGAGCTTTGGCTAAACCACATGCTAAAGAGAGGGCGGTGGAAGTATGCCCCAAAGTAAATAAATCATATGGACTTTCGGCAGGATTACTAAATCCGTTCAAATCTGTATAGTGCTTGGGATCGGTAAAAGCTTTTGCGCGACCGGTCAACATTTTATGAACATAAGTTTGGTGAGAAACATCAAAGACAACTTTGTCGGTTGGCGCTTCAAAAACATAATGAATCGCTGTCGTTAACTCAACCATGCCTAAATTGGGAGCAAGGTGTCCGCCGTTAGTGCTAATTTTTTGAATTAATGCTTCGCGGATTTCCGCACATAAATCGTTTAATTTTTCTACTTTAATTTTCTTTAAATCTTGTGGGTTTTTAATTTTGTTTAACATGCTTTTAGCATATTATTTTCTTTTGGAAAAAGTCAAATTGATATTGCTAATAGTATGCATTTTTTGGTACAATAAGATATGAATTTCAAACAATTAAAACATGAAGGTTCGAAAAAATATATCATTAATGCTTTAAAGGGTATTGGTATTGGCGCAGTTGATGCAGATGATATGTCTCTAAAAGATATTGAATCCTTTCTTAATGAAGCTACAACTGACGGAGAAGCAATTTATAATAAAGTTTCTCAAGCAATTTATGAACATTCTCATCGTGATGATTTATGGAGTCAAAATTTTGTTGCTTCGTTGGCGTATGATCGTGCCGCTCTTAAAGGAATTATTGATAGCACAAATTCAACTCAGTTAGATGAAAAAAGCGGTGAGTTTTTAAAACAAATAACGATACCAAGTAATAAAGATTATAATAATATTAAAAATCATTATGCTGTTGCAACTGTTGTTGATGGATTAATTGCTGGGTTAAGAGATCAAAAATTAAAAGAAGAAGAAAAGGCCGAGGTTATTCAATTTTTTGAAGGAATTTATAACTATAACGGGTTTAATGAATGGTTAAAAAATAGACAGAATACTTCAGAATTTCAACAATTAGAGTATAACCCAAACATTTCATGGCATAAACAAGAAAAGTGTTACCGGGTTATTTATAACAAATATATCAAAGAACAACTTGAAAATGAAGTGTGGAAAAAAGCAATTAAGCTATTTGATAATAATATAGAAGATGTAAGAAATTTTTTAACGAAAAAAATTGATGATGAAGATCGTAAACATTTGCGTTATGCCGGTGTATTAAAAAAAAGCGAATATTTCTGTATTGATGATGGGCGTGATCCAGAAAAAGAATTAACTATGAAAGATGTTTTGCTGACTTTATCAAAAGAAAGTTCGCACATGGAAGTATTAACTTATTTGAAATCGCGTTCCTTTGAACAAGAAGAAGATTTAAGAAATAAATCGAATCCTTTAGTTTTGCCAGATAAAAAATATAAAAACAAAGATAAACTAGCCCTAGAGCTTTCTCAATGTAAAATTGGAAATTTGTTAGGAAGAAATGGTTGTAAAAAAATTGAGCAACAAACTGAAAAAAAAGTTCAAGTAATAATTGACAACAAAAAGCCTGCTAAAAAAGGTGAAACGATGTGGAAGGGGTACAAAGATGTGTATTACCGTATTGAAAGTATTATGCATGGAGTCTTTAAAAGTATTCAAGCAATTGGTATGGCGACTAAATTTGCAGCAAAGTATTTAGTTAAGGAAAATGCCGGACAAAAAATTTCTGTAAAGCCTGTAAGTTGGGAAGATAGTGTTTCGTTAAATATATCAGACGGCTTGGTTGAGAAATCTGAAGAGCAAAAAGAATTTTATTCTAAAACTAAATCGCGTCTTTTGGCCGATAATATGAAATTAAAAGAGTTATCATTAACCGAATCAGATGATGAAGTTTCCCAACAAAAAATTTTATACTTAAAATCCAGGGTTGCGAAAGCGAAGAAGGTGATTGATTTGATGTCGAAATCACCTAAAGATAGTAAGATAAATTTTAACGATGAAAAGCAATGTGCCAGTTTCGAGGAGAAAATTTTTCAGAGCGCTTATGATGCTTGTTTTAAAGATAAAAAAGATGAAAATGATGAAAAAAGTGATAAGTCTAATTTGTTATTACGGGAATTTATTGAAAAATCTCAAAACAAGTCTGCTAACGATTATATGAAGGATGCATTTATAAGTTTTATTTCTGTCGCGAATGAATATGAGACACCAAAACAAAAAGAAACTTTGCGCGATATGGCAAAAGATGTTTTTGGTATATCACAGCGGATTAAAGAAGGCGAGATAACACCAGATGCGTTAGATGGAATGGTTAAACATTTTGTAAAGTCTGTAGGCGAAGATTTTATCCCAAATATTTGCGCACTAACACTAACAGGTCGTCAGAAAAAAGATAGGGGAATTTCGCTTTCCAGTCAGGATTACAAATATCCGGTGGATGTAATTAGGGCTTCTGTTAAGAAGTTTACTGAGAGTTATTTAGAAAAATACAATGAACAATGTAATAATCAAGAAGCTGATGCATTAAAAATAAAATATTCTAAAATGGCAAGTGATGAAATAAAGTCCATAAATAGTGATATGACAAGATGAAAAACTTGAACCACGCCAAGTGTGGGGGACAAAATATCTTTGTAAAATTTTCATTGTAAATTTTGTGGGTTTAGGTTTATAATAAGAGTATATATGCGAAAAATTTTGACAAGGTTAGCAACATTGGTTTTGATTGTGGTCGTAATGATCAGTTTTTCGGCCTGTTCTTTATTTACAGTTAATTTAGATAAAAAGTATAGTCCTACAATTATGGTGGCGACAGCGGCGAATAATGGTGTTACTGTTTCGCGCCAAGAACTTTATTACGCTTATATGGAGTGGGGCTATCAATATGCTCAACAAATCGAAACTAAAGAATTATTAGAACAAATTACAACTAATTTATTAAACAATAAAATTTTGGAACAACAATCACTTGAACTTTATGGTGAATTGTCTGATTCAGAAATTGCTTATGCACATCAACAAGCTTTCCAAAAATTGAACAACACCATTCGTAAATATGTTTATGAAGCTTTAGATGTTGAGGACACTCAATCCACAGACGAATCGGTTAGTACGGGGGAATCTGAAGTTGACAAACCTTACCATCCAAGTATTTTAGTCGATTGGGAAAATGGCGAACGAGTTTTCATGATGGACTTATCTAGCTACATTGATAGTGACATGGTGGGGTCATTGTCGTCTGCTGATTATGCCGTTTATGTTCCAACGATTCCGGGAATTGCTTCGCAAAGTAATGCGAAACAAGCAATTTCAAAAATTGTGCGTAACTTGCAAACATTAGAAAATGGCTTTACTGAATTGAAAACACCAGAAATTGATTATTTAGAAAAAGATAATCTATATTTCAAACATTTAAGTACTGCTGAACGCGCAGTTTTGAATCGTGAAATTGACCGTATTATTCGTTCTAACAAAACTTCAATCGCAGTAAACCGTATCAGTACTGGTTTTAATCTCGGTTTCTTTACTTTGGATAGTGATGATGCCAAGATTGCATGGCAAGATTATTTGAAGCGTGGCGAAGATTTTGCTGCGTGGTCAAACAAAATTAACGGTATTAACGAGTATAATATTCCAGAAACAGATTTACCAGCGTATTTCGGTTGTGGGCGCGCAGTTGCAACCAATATCGCGGACGAAGCGATTGCGTATTACCTTGAAAAAGGCATGAACGCGATTAATAATGCAAATAATTTTGGTCAAAGTGAAGATTTGGAATCTAAATTAGTTAAGGACGGTTTAGCAGATGTCTATTATATTCCAACTGATGTTGCCAATAATTTATTTACTGTTAGTCATATTTTGGTTGGTTTTACTGATGAACAAAAAGCTGAACTTGAACGCATTAATAACGAAGCGGCAAATAATTCCGCTTATAACAAGCAAAACGATTTAAATAAATTATATGCAGAAACCAGCAGCAATGGTGTTTCGGCTTATAATATTTTAATTGAGTTACAAACAGTTTTAAGTCATGCGGATTCATTGCAGGACAAATATACAACATTCCGTTCATTTATCAATCAGTACAATACAGACCCAGGTATGCAAAATTTGGATCAACTAAATTCCAGTACTAACAAACCACAATATGAGTATGTTATGAGTCGTAGCGCTGATAAAAACCAAATGGTTGAACCATTTACAAACGCCAGTATCGAACTCTTTGAACAAGGTCAAAAAGGTGCAATATCGGAATTAGTTTGGACTGATTATGGGGCTCATATCATTATGTACACACGCAATGTTGCTGATTTTGTTTATACTGGTGCAGTTGGCTTAGATAGTACATTAAATTTGTTCGAATTGAATTATGCCGATACTTTGTTCGAAACTTTAACATCATACGGCAATCGTACTTCGTTTGATTCCTTAGTTGATGCATATTTTACTCGTAATGTAAGTGACTATCAAAATCATCGCATTAATGATTATCGTCAAGACCATGAAATTACGATTATCACCAGCGAATTCAAAAAATTCCTTTAATCAATAAAGGAATTTTTTATAATATATGCTTTTTGATTACATCTTTTCGACAGTATCAATTGCTAAGGTGTGTAAACCAATTTCTAAGGCAGTTTTAGTTAATTTGGCTACCGATAAGTATAAAGCTTGTTTGTTTAAATCTGTTTCGTGAATAATGTTTTGGTCGGCATAGAAAGTTGTAAAACTATTCGCTAAATTATAAATGGACTCAGTAATTGAGTTTAATGACAATGTATTCATCGCAACATTGTAAGATTCAGTTAATTTAATGATGCTAATCAAAACATTGCGAATAGCAGGGGTCATGTATTTACCTAAGTTTGTGAAATCGCAAGTAAAGTCGCCAATTTTGTTGAATATTGCATTAATACGGACAATTGTGTACAAAATATAAGGTCCTGTTTTACCTTCAAAGGAAGTACATTTTTGTAAATCAAAAACATAGTCCTTATGTACTTGATTAATTAAATCGGCGAATTTAATTGCGGACAATCCAACTGCAAATTCTGTAGTTGCATTGGATACAATATTCATAATATCTTCCAATTTAATTGTACCGCCATCACGAGTTTTGAACGGCTTGCCATCTTTACCGTTAATTGTACCGAAACCCACATGGGTTAGTGTAGTAGATTCGGGAACCAAACCAGCCAAACGAGTCACACGGAAGATTTGTTCAAAATGAAGTTTCTGGCGCGCATCTGTGATATAAACAAATTGGTCTGGCTGATATTGTTGCATACGCGTGTAAATTGCTGAAATATCTGATGTTGCATACAAATCGCCACCATTTTGTTTTTTGACAATAACAGGTGGCATCGGTTTTTGGTCTTCAGGTGTTGCAACATTAACAATCAAGGCACCTTGTGATTTTTCCAGTAAACCTTTCTTTTCTAAAATGTTCATTATAGTGTCAACATTAGTTTGGTATGAACTTTCACCATTGTACAAATCAAAAGTGCAATTTAATTTCTTATAGTTTTTTTGAATTTGTTGAACAGATAAAGTACGCAGCTTTTGCCACATGCTGTAATAAGGTTCCTCTAGATTTTGTAATTTAGCTGTAACCGTCGCAGCGCGTTCGTAAAATTCTGGGTCAACATTTTTGCGTTTTGATGCTTCTGGGTAAAGTTCACCCAACATATCCAAAGTAACTTGGTCGCAATCAATTCCTTTTTCAAGTAGAGATGCAATTACTAAACCATTTTGTAAACCCCAGTCTCCGAGATAAGAATCAGCTATAGTTTTATGTCCAAATGCTTGGAAAACGCGTTTTAAGGCTTCGCCAATAATCGGGGAGCGTAAATGTCCGATATGTAATTCTTTGGCTGTATTGGCGCCACCATAGTCAAAAAACACTGTGCGCTGTTTTTGTTCGGGTAAGGGTAGACGGTTATTTTGCAAGATAAATTCCGCCATTTGTTGTAATTGATTATCGCTTAAAGTGAAATTAATAAATCCACCAATAGCAGATGCGGTTGCCAAATCACTGTTTTCCTGATTCCACTGGTCAACAATCTTACTAGCGATAACTGCTGGATTTTGATGTTGCTGTTTTGCCAACGCAAAAGCCGTATTGCATTGAAAATCGGCTTTATCACTCACTGAGAGAGTCGCAGTTGGTTCAATTTTTTGTAGGCGTTGTTCAATAATTTGTTTAATATTCATTACTTTATCATACCCCATATCCCATAAAAATGAAAGTACTATCTGTCGTTGAGTTGGCGATAGTTAAACCGCTTAAGGTGTGTTGACCGTCTTCAAAACTATAAGTTAAGTTTAACTCTGCAAGACTACCATCTTGGGGTTCATCAAGATATAGATTGATTATATAAGTTATAATTCCAGTGTTTTTGTCTGGGGTGGGAATTACTTGATAGGTTCCATCGTATTTTCGCGGTTGTAATTCGCCATTTTTGTCAATGTAAAAGGTAGTATATGACTTATCATCAAAAGTTATTGACCATTTCGCTTTATAACCACTGCCGTTGGTAATTGACCAAGTTGAACCAACTAAATTTTCCATGGGGTTTTGATACTCGCCGCAGTGTACACATTGATGATTCACATAATCATGGTCTAGCTTGGCAATTTCTTCTGTGTAGTAGTGTTGACAAATTTTGCAGGTAATCTTTTGTTGACCGGCCGTACTACAGCTAGGATTAATTACGGTTGTTGGATTATCGTGGTCAAAATCATGTTTGTCAGTAGCAGGAATTGTTTCCGTGTATTCGTGAGCACAGTATCGACAACAGTATGTTTTAACACCGTCGGCACCGCAAGTCGCTGCTTGGGTGATTGAGCTTTCGTATCCGTGATTGCCATTGGCTGGGATTGTTTCAGTTTCGGAATGACCGCAAATGCTACATGAATGCGTTATTACACCGTCTAGACAAGTTGCTGGTGTAGTAACTTGACTTTGCATTTGATGTTTACCGGTCGCAGGGATTGTTACTACTTCGTTGTAGTCGCAATTTTCGCAAGTAACAGTTTTACTGCCCGCAGTGCCACAAGTTGCATCAATAATATTTTCGATATGTTTGTGTCCATTGGCTTGAATTATTTGTTCTTCAATTTTGTCGCAGTCAAGGCAGATGCGTTGCTGTTGTCCAGCAGTAGTGCAAGTTGCGGGTGTAATAATTTCCCAATCACTATATGTAGTATGTTGGCATGGCGTAGGATTTTCTGGTTCTGGAATGTTAATTTCTGGGTCACTTGGTTCTTCTGGTAGTGGGTCACTTGGAACGATGGGATTTGTTGGTTCTTCTGGTGCTGGAACTGTAGTTTCGCCAGAGCTACCTTCGGTTGAATTTTGTGGGGTATTCTCATTTGTTGCGTTAGCCAAAGAATCACACGCAACAAAAGTAAATGCAGTGCAAACACAAACACAACATAGGATTAAAATCCGTAACCAATTTTTCATAAGTAAGCTCCTAATTTTTATTAAAGTAAACTCAGTTTTTCATAAAGTTATTGCTTCGTCAACTGAAATGTGTTAGTATGGTTTGAACACGGGGTGTAGCGAATCGGTATCGCGCTTGTTTCGGGTGCAAGAGGCAGTGGGTTCAATTCCCGCCACCCCGACCATATAATTACTTGTAAATTCCCGATTAAAAGGTATAAAAAACTAATGATAGAAAAAGTCAATCCAGCCCATCCAGATAAAGTTGCTGATTGCATTGCGGGTGCGATTGTTGATTTAGCATATGAATTAGATGAAAACCCACGCATTGCGGTTGAAGTTTTGGCGGGGCATGGTGTCTGCACCATTATTATGGAAACCAGTGTCAAATTACCGCGCAAAGAAATTTCGTCGATTGTCCGCCGCATTGCTGGTAATTTAAAAGTTATTTTGAAAGTTGTGCCACAAGATGAATTCTTGGCACTGAATCAAAGTGAAGGTTTACGATGTGGCGATAATGGCATTTTTAAAGGTGTTCCTTTGACCGATGAAGAAAAAGCTCTGTCAGCGATTGCGCGTGAAATTTATCATGATTATCCTTATGACGGTAAATATATATTAGATGGTAAAAAATTAGTAATCTGCCAAAGTAATGCTAGCAGTGCGATGTTACAAAAAAAATATGAAGCGGCTGGCTATGAAACAATTGTTAATCCATTAGGCGACTGGACAGGCGGAACAGATGTTGATACAGGAGCAACCAATCGTAAATTAGGCAGTGATTTGGGTCATAGTGTAACCGGTGGAGGTATCCATGGTAAAGATTTATCTAAAGCCGATGTTAGTATAAATATTTACGCTTTCCTGCAAGCGCAAGCAACGGGAAAGCCAGTAGAACTTTCTTGTGCGATTGGTGATACTACGGTTGACGGAAAACCTTATGCCGAAATTGTGAAAGTTGCGCAAGACTATATTCGACAAATCGGCGGTTTTGAAAAACTGGCAGAGTGGGGGCTTTATTAAGCCATAATTTAGCTAAATAAAAAAAATTGGCAAAAAAGGGTTGACATTGCTAACTTTTGCATATAATATTAGCAGTACAAGGAGGTAAGTGCTAGCAATGTCAGAGTTATCAAGTAGGTTAGAGAATCTTTTGATGATTAGCGTTGAAGAGTACATTCGTAACGCAGTACCGATTGCATCGGGAACCTTAGCGAATCGTGGTGATCTTGCTAAATCATCGGCGACTATTCGTAACGACTTGAAAACGTTAGAACAAATGGGGTATTTGCGCCAAGTCCACACCAGTGGTGGACGCGTGCCTACTACTACGGGATACCGTGCTTATGTTAATAAAATTTTGGGCGAAATGAACATTAAGGCCGGCGAGTTATCTTTCGCGGCTAATATGGTTTCCGAACGCGTACAAAGTTTGCCAAATATTGTTCAAAATTTAACCGAAAAAATTACGCAAGCTTTTAATTTACCGGTAGTAGTAAAAACCAATTTTGCAACCTTGCACATTGTTGACGTGATGTTGGTTCCTTTATTGGAAGGTGACACCATGATCTTAATTAAAACCAGTGCAGGTAGCTTAAATGGGACTTTACATACCAATGAGCCTTTAACGAATAAGCAAGCCGAAGACGCCAGCGCAGCGTTGAATACGAAAGTTCGTGGCTTAACATTACAGCAAATGTTGGATAGCTTATCCAATATTGCCGAAAACATTAAAGCGGATTTAACCTTTTTCGGTGAACTGTGCCAAAGCATTAGTAAGCAACTAGAGAAATTCATTGACACCAACATTAACCGTAATTTGAATACCATCAAATTGTTGGAAATTCCAGAATACAATGATATTGAAAGAGTTCGTCAAATTAGTAAAGCGGTTAGCGATGATGCCACAATGAGTAGAGCTTTAGATGCTGAAGATACGGTAGTCATCGGAGCCGAAATTGATAACGAAATGTTAGCCGATAGTTCGATTATCAAATTTAACTATAATGTTTGTGGCGAAAATGTGGCAAGTATCGGACTTGTTGGTCCGGATCGCATTGACTATAAACAACTTATCATTGCCTTGTATGCGTTGTTATCACAAACTAAAGAACAACGATTGTTAGAAAATCAAACAGGAGGTAATAAAGATGGAAAAAAATGATGCAACAACGGAAACTACTGCCGCAGAAGAAAAAAACGAAAGTGTTCCAGATACGGCGCAAGTAATTGCTGAATTGGAAGCTAAAGTTAAAGAAAATTTAGATTTAGCTAAATATCAAAAAGCTGAATTTGAAAACTATAAACGCCGCACACAAAATGCAGTTACGGCAGCTTTCCAAGACGGTCAATCTTATGTGATTAATTTATTGTTACCAATTTTTGACGGTGTAGTGGAAGCTGGTAAAAAAATTGCCGATCCAGCTGATTTGGCTGGGTTTGATATCATTCGCAAGAAATTGGACGACCTTTTCCAAAAATTAGGTATTGAAGCTATCGTTACCAAAGACCAAGCGTTTGATCCTAAATTGCATAACGCGGTTGCAGTGGAAAAGGTGGACGGTGTCGAGCCGGACCAAATCTTGGAAGAATGGCAAACTGGATTTACTTTCCATGGTAATGTCTTACGGCCGTCAATGGTGAAAGTTTCCGGAAAGTGAGTTATGTAAACTAACGAAAGTTAAGTTCTATATAAAAATTAAGAATAAAAAATAAGGAGAAAAAAATGAAAACAACAAACAAAATTATCGGTATTGACTTAGGTACAACCAATAGTTGTGTCTCAGTTATTGAAGGCAGCGAACCAGTAGTTATTGCCAACAGTGAGGGTGGGCGTACTACTCCATCAGTAGTTGGGGTTACTAAATCCGGCGAACGCATCGTTGGTCAAGTTGCAAAACGCCAAGCTGTATCTAATGCAGAAGATACAATTATTTCAATTAAGCGTAAAATGGGAACTGCAGAAAAAGTTTCTATGGGTGGCAAAAAATATACTCCACAAGAAATTTCTGCAATGGTTTAACCAAATTAAAAAATG
>JAFYKU010000114.1 GCA_017537405.1 Clostridia bacterium | reverse complement strand
TGCTTCGCGATGTTGAAAGAATGTGTCAGAATTTTCGGTAGTACCGTAAATTTTAGGGTTTTCCGGATTTAAGGCACGAGAACGAAATTTGGTTAGAGCTTTGCGATTTAAGAGTTTTTCGGCAATCATTTTATCTGGGATTTGAATTTTGTTAAATTCGTGACTAGTGCGGAAGCCATCGAAGAAATGCATAAATGGATAACTTGCTTCGATTGCTGCCAGATGAGAAATTAAAGCGAGGTCTGCATTTTCTTGGACGGAGTTAGATGCCAACATAGCAATACCGGTACTGCGACAAGCATAAACATCGCTGTGGTCTCCAAAGATCGATAATGATTGCATAGCAACGGTGCGGGCTGCAACATGAACAACCGCTGGTAATAATTCACCAACCATTTTATACAAATTGGGGATCATAAGTAACAATCCTTGGCTTGATGTAAAGGTTGTGCCTAATGTTCCACCCAACATTAAACCGTGTAGAGTTCCGGCTGCACCGGCTTCGCTTTGCATTTGAATTACTTCGGGAACTTTCCCCAATATATTTGTGTGCCCTTTATTAGCCCATTGGTCACAGCATTCGGCCATATCTGAGCTGGGTGTAATTGGATATATTGGAGCAGCTTCGGTTAATAAATAGGCAGAACGCGCCGTAGCTTCATTGCCTGAAATGGTTTCAAATTGTGTTTTTAAGTCTTTGTTTTCACTCATAGTTTTATCTTAACATAATTTGACAATTTAGACAAAACATATGATGAAAAATAACGCAAAAAATGTCGTTTAGCATATATCAAGTTATGTTAAAGATTGGAATTATATATGGTGGAAATAGTACGGAACATGATGTATCAATTCTTACAGGATTACACCTGGCAAAACATGTGACTGAAGATTATAAAGTCGTTTTAATTTATTTAACTCACGAAAACAAAGCAGTAATTGGTAGTCGCAAGGTTGATGATTATATTTCGGGAAAAGCGGCAAAGGCGCGCGTTTTTTGTGACTGGAAAAAATTAGCGTGTGTAATTAATTGTTGTCATGGTGGAGCTGGGGAAGATGGAACTTTGGCGGCAGTAATGAGTTTTTATGGCGTGCCGATAACAAGCTGTAGTGCTGTTTCTGGGTGGTTAATGCAAAGTAAGATTGCAACGCGACAAGTGTTAACCGCAGCAGGTTTTACACAACCCAAATTTCAAGTTTTAACAAATTCAGATATATCGCAAATTAGTTTACCGTTGCCTTTGGTTGTTAAGCCGGATTTGCAAGGCAGCTCGATTGGTATTAATATTGCGAGAACTGAAGAAGAATTAAAAAAAGCGGTGGATGCTGCGTTACATCTAGGTGAGCGAGTTATCGTGGAAGAATTTGTTGAGGATATGCGTGAAGTTAATGTAGCGGTAATGAAAGAAAATGGAAACATTGTTATGTCGGCGTTAGAAATAGTTGGTACTGAAAAGTTCTTTTCTTTTGAAGAAAAATATTTTAATGCGGATAGTGGTTTTGTGAAAAAAAGTGGCAAAACAGTTGATGATGTTTACCTTCGCAAAATAGAAAGTCAAATAAAGAAATTAGCAGAACAGGCATATATGTTATTTAAAGCAGACGGTGTGG
>JAFYKU010000113.1 GCA_017537405.1 Clostridia bacterium | reverse complement strand
TCGCTCGCCACTACTAACGGAATCATTTTTTTATTTTCTTTTCCTCTGCTTACTTAGATGTTTCAGTTCAGCAGGTTCCCTTCTCTGCAACTATGAATTCATTGCAGGATACTTAGGCATTACCCTAAGTGAGTTTCCTCATTCGGCAATCCACGGATCACAAGTTATTTACACTTACCCGTGGCTTATCGCAGTTAATCACGGCCTTCGTCGGCGCCAATTGCCAAGGCATCCACTATACGCTCTTAATAGCTTGATCTTTAAATTTGATACATGTTTTTGGATTCCTAAGAATTTACAGAATTTGCATGAGTTTTTGTTAATTTAACTCAGCGTAATTGTAGTTTAATGGTTTAAAATTAAATACGTATTACACCTATATCATTCAGATATTTGTTTTACTCTTACAATATGCAGTTGTCAATGTCCACTTACTATCCACGGTCGCGCCGCAAACAGTAAGACTACTATACATAATAAAAAACCCGCTGTCAAGGGTTTTTTTAAAATTTTTGTCATTTTTTTTAAATACTTTTTTGTTGCTATTTTAAGGTAAATTTACCTATAATGTCCTAATGAAAAAATTCCTACAAAAGTTCACAACAAATCACCCACGGCTAGCCGAAATAATGCGTTTTCTTATTGTTGGCGGCCTTGCAACAATCATCGATTTCTTAGCCATGGGCATTACTTTATATGCTTTCAATCCAAAACTATATCCGCACTTTTATAATGTTTGGATTGGCGGCGGAGCCCCAACCACGCTTGCAACAATCATGGGAACTGCAATCGGATTTATAGCCGGGCTAATCTTTAATTATATTTTTTCAATTATTTTCGTCTTCCAAGAAAAAGGCAACTCACGCTCGGCCAAAGGATTTATTTTATTTACACTACTCTCACTCGGTGGCTTACTCATTCATATAACTGGTATGTATATAGGATATAACTTATTAGGCATCAACGAATGGGTGTTAAAAATCATTTTCACATTAATTGTCTTGGCCTATAATTACATCACGCGCAAACTTATTATATTCACAACAACAAAACAAGGGAAACAATTATAATGAATCAAAAACAAACCAATACAAAAAGTTTAAGCCCTTGGATTGTTTATTTAATCTGTCTCGGTTTTTCCACAGTCTTCTTTTTATGCTTTGGCTTTAATTCACCTATTCATACTTTTAACACAGATCACGACTATCAGTGGTTTATGACTATGGGCAACGGCCTAGTTCACGGCAAAATCCCTTACCGCGACCTATTTGAACAAAAAGGCCCTATCGTTTATTTTGTTACCGCCTTTTGCTGCCTTTTCCCAAAACCAGGAATTGCGATGTTATTCATTGAAATCATATCCATGAGTTTATTCTTCTTTTTCGCCTACCGTATTTGCCGTAAAACTTTAAACAGTTATTTCTCCCTTATATTGATACCAATCCTTGCTTTCACAATCTTTACTAGTTGGTGTCGTATATTCAGCGCAGCCACCATCGAAGAATTCGCATTACCTATCTATACCTACTTCCTTTTATGTTGGCTCGAATTTTTACAGGAAAAACGCCACTGGAATTGGATACGCGCTTTATGTTTAGGCTTGTGTTTTGGAATTATTTTCTGGACCAAATATACACTTCTTTATTTTATGATTGTACCTATGATTATCTGGTTAATTATTAGTCTACGCCGCCGTCAATACAAAATTCTTTTGATGAATACATTTATTACGCTTGCCGGCGTACTGATTATCAGTACTCCAATAATAATTTTTTACACACTTAACCATGCACTTGACGATTTATTTCATGTTTATTTCTTTCTTAATCTTACAGCTTATAGCTCGACCACTTTTGTTAAACTCTGCACCAGTTTTGGACTATTCTTTACAATTGGCCCTCTTCTTTTAATTTTTATGTTATGGGGTGTAATTGCTTTCACCATAAAACATTGGCGCGAAAGAAGTGGAAAGCTTTTATTAATTGCCTTTTTAATTAATTTTGCGTTACTTGTTTACTCATGTAAAAACATCATGTATTATTATGCAGGATTAATTCCCTACGCTATATTTGGCATCATTGACCTACTCGAATTAATTAGCAAAAAAACTAAACTCAATAAAACACAAAGCAAAGATTTTTATAGCCTTCAGCCTTGGCTTATTTGTACTCTGCATACCTTGTTCAGTATTAACAACCGAATGGGGACGCGACAGAGATGAATATATACCATTAGTAGTTGCCGAAGTAATTAATGACTATTCACAATCCAATAACAAACAAGCCTCCTTATTTTGCTATAAACTTTATGACTTTGGCTTTTATAATGCCGCAAAAATTATTCCCAATAATTATTTTTTCGCTAACAATGTTTTTAAGGAAGAAAGTTTTCCTGAAATGTACAACAGCTTCACTTCCTATATTACCAATCAAACCAGTGATTTCATCATCACCGAATTAGACACATGGAACAATGAAATTGATCTTCTTTCTCAATATTATCAACCATATACCGGCGACATGACCACCAGTACTTACCACTACCACAAAATACAGCACGCATGGCGTAAACATTATGACCTTGTACTACTTATAAAAAAGTAATTTACCCTTTTCAGACTACAAGTTAAAATTAACTTATGCAAAAAGGAACAACGCCACACAAACTCCCAAATTGGAGCATCTATGTGATTTGCTTACTTTTAGCATCAATTTTCTTATTCATCTTCAGTGGAAATTCCCCATTGAGCGAATTTAACTACCACGGAGATTATCAGTGGTATATGACCATGGGCAACAGTCTTTTAGCTGGCAAAATCCCATACCGCGATCTATTCGAGCAAAAAGGTCCTATCGTTTATTTTGTCACTGCGTTTTGTTGTCTGTTTCCCGATCCAGACTCCATGATGTTCTTTGTTGAAATTTTTTCCCTGAGTTTTTTCCTTTTCTTTGCGTATAAAATTTTTTACAAAAAGCTGAACACACTTCTTTCCATAATTGCAGTTTCACTTTTAATTATTACTACCTTCTCATTAAAACCGGAGCCACTTACCGGGAATTCAGTTGAAGAATTTGCACTTCCAATCTGTACTTACATTTTTTATTGCTGGCTTGAATTCTTGCAAGAAAAAAAAGAATGGACTAAATCACGCTGCCTAATCATTGGTTTGTGTGCCGGAATTTTGTTTTGGTCAAAATACACTCTTTTATATTTTATGCTTACGCCTATGATTATTTGGTTAGTTATTAGCTTTTGCCAAAAACGACCCAAAAATTTAATCATAAACTTGTTGTTTTTGATGCTTGGCTACTTAATTATAACATTACCTGTTTTGCTTTTTTACCTTTTAAACAATGCCATTGATGACCTATTTAATGTTTATTTTATTATCAATATCACTCAATACCCGAATACATCCGCAGTACGGTTAAGTCTTTTCCAATTTTTTACAACAACAGGAATCGTGTTTTTATTTTTCATTTTCTGGGGTATAATTCGTTTTTCAATTCACAATTGGAAAAATAAGAATGGCTGGTTACTACTAATTTCGTTTCTAGTCAATTTTATATTAGTCGTATTTACATGCAAAGGCATGACCCAATATTTTATCATTTTTCTTCCATACACAATTTTGGGAATTTTAGATATCTTAGAAATAATTTTTAACTGTATCACAATATCCAATTACCGCAAATACGGAATTGCCATAATTGCTATATTTAGTTCTTTCTTGCTTATCTATTGCCCTTCGTATTTAATAAGCAACTACCAATTTAGCCACAAACCATTTTACCCAC
>JAFYKU010000112.1 GCA_017537405.1 Clostridia bacterium | reverse complement strand
CTGCAAAACTAATTTTACAGAAAACCGTATAAAACAAGATTCGACCAACAAAGCTTACCGCTACCGCATTAGTAATGATATTGGTCGCTTAGAATATGCAGAACAAACTGGTTCACTACCCGAAAACATTGCCGAAGAATTATACCGTATCAGCAATAAGAAAACATTTAGCTCACATACTTTAACGATTAAAGGCAAAAGCCGTATTGGTACTTTCTTTAGCAAATTAGTTACAAAGAAATAATCTTATAAAAGGACACAGTATGGTAGATTTAAACGAATTACAAAAACGAATTTACAAAAACAAAGTTGAAAAGAAATTTAACTTAACCAACATTCCACAAGAATTTTGTTACCTACATGGTGAAGTAACTGAATCCTTTGATGCATGGCTAAAAAAGAAAGGGACCGAAGCGGTTAGCTTAGAATTGGCTGATGTCGCCATCTTTACCTTGGGCATTGCCGAAATGCTAGGTATTGATTTAGAGGCTGCCCTGTTAAAGAAAATTGAAATTAACGAAAAACGCGTCTATATTGATGGCAAAAAAGTTGAAAATATTTAATACAAAAGAAAAGCCGGAATTACGCCGGCTTTTATTTTATATCTTCAATAACTAATTAAGCACTTTTCTTGCTATTTGCATTTTGAGCTTTGCTCAGCGCAGCAGCCAATTTTGCTTTTTGACGATTTGCTTTGTTTTTGTGAATAACATTATCCAATGCAGCAGCATCTAAAACAGAAAAAACAACATTCAACTGTGTTTCTGCGTGTTTCAATTCTTTTGCAGCCAAAGCTTCTTTAAATTTTTTAATTTCACCGCTAATACGGGTTTTGATAGGACGATTTTGTGTTTGTTTAGCTTTCGTCACACTAATTCTTTTGATTGCACTCTTAATATTTGCCATATCCGTTATTATACAGGAATAATCCCAAATTTGCAAGTCTTTTCTTTGGGAACTTTTTTTCATAATCGCAGATAATAAAACATGGATTTATTTCAGACCTAGCTGGTGAATTATTACGCCGTACCCCACACAAGGCCAGCGGATTATCCGTCACCAATACTGAACATGGCGGCATTTCACTGCACTGCACAACCATCAAAACATCAACCGCGGCACAACAAATTGGCAAGCCAATTGGCACTTATTATAATATTGATGCAACTCTTGGCCGCCCTCGCAATATTATAAATATACTACGCCACAGCTTACGAACCTTAATAAAAGGTTCGGCCAAAATTTTGGTCGTAGGACTAGGTAATGATAAGTTTGTAGCGGACAGTTTAGGACCTTGCGTTTTGGAGCAAATTAAGACCTGCGATAAGTTAATAACTTTTGAACCAAATGTCTTTGGTGTCACTGGCATCAATTCGGTAGATGCAATCAAAGCGATTACCAAATTAACACAACCAGATACAGTTATTATTATTGATAGTTTAGTTAGCGCAACGCCATCACGAATTGGCACGAACTACCAAATTTGTACCAGCGGAATAACCCCCGGCAGCGGAATCGGTCGCAACAATCAAACGATTAATCAAAAACTTTTAGGCGTTCCGGTTTTAGCGATAGGCGTTCCTGTTTGCACTATAATGACAACAGTCCCCGACCGCATCTATCATGTCGTTCCAAAAGACATTGATGTGGTAATTAGGGACTGCGCCACAATGATTGCTAAAAGCATTAATACTCTGGTGTAACAAAATTTCTACGGTGTAACCAAGCACGAACGATTTGGTGTTTACCGAAAAGATTTTTTAATTTTCCAATACGAGCAACACTGGGGATTTTTTCCACGCTGCGTGCCAACATATCGCCGTTAGTTGTTTGCACTACTAAGTCATCGTCCTTACGGGCAAAGGTCGCATAAATAACTTCTTCACCTTTCGCCATACCAGCAGCAATCGTCAAACCTTTACGATAACGGACCATTTTATCAATATCACTCATCGCAACTTTCTTCGCATTACCCATATTGGTTACTAAGACTGCATAGCCACCATTTTCTGCGGTCGAGATACCCGCTAACCAAGCATTGTCGTCCATTTGCATACCTTTAACACCAGAAGCAATACGACCTTGTACAGGTACATCGCCAGTTGCAGCATTCAACACATTACCGACATTGGTAATCATCAAGATTGTACGATTCTTAGGTAAGCGTTGAACGCCGAGAATTTCGTCCTTACGGTCTTCACGGATTTTATAAACATCAAAGACAGATTTAATCACCGAACATGCGTCATTGAATTTAGAGCGTTTTATCATACCAGTTTTCGACAACCACACCAGATTGTATTCTGGCAAGGCATCGGCAACAGCTG
>JAFYKU010000111.1 GCA_017537405.1 Clostridia bacterium | reverse complement strand
TTTGTCATGTCAACCAATTTATGATTGCTTGCAAGCCATTGACCCAGAGCACAAAGCGCATCGTGTGTTTATGACTCCGGCAGCACCTATTCTTAATCAAGACCGTGTTGTTGAATTAGCAAAATATGAACACATTATTGTGTTGTGTGGTCATTATGAAGGCGTAGACCAACGCGTGATTGATATGTGCTTTGATGAGGTTATTTCGATTGGGAAGTTCGTTTTAACCGGTGGGGAAATTCCGGCTATGGTTCTGGTCGATTCTGTGTCGCGTTATGTTGACGGTGTGATTAACAAGGATAGTCTTATTAGCGAAAGTTACACCGATGGCAAACTCGAATATCCACAATATACACGCCCGCGCGTATGGCAGGGTGTCTCAGTTCCGGAAGTTTTATTTTCGGGAAACCACGCCGCCATTCAAAAATGGAAAGATGAAGCTAGCACCATCGTAACCGAAAAATTTGTTCCGAAACAAGATTGAATTTAGCAAATTTGTATTTGCTTTCTCGTGTTGATTATTATATAAATAAAGCATGAAAGCAGATGAAACGACAGATCATTCAGCGAATGAATTTACCCCCCCCCCCCCCTATACAAAGCAGGAAAAATCATCTGATGCAAATCACAATACCATTAAACCGATTCCTGAATTAAAAGGAACACCATCTAACGAACGGATTGAATGGATTGTCATTCTCCGTGCGTTCGCATGTATGGCAATAATTGTAATTCATATTATTGATTGTTATGTTGCATATATTCAATATATTGATTTCCATAAATATGGAGTGGTTCGTTCAGTTATTAACGAAATAATTTTACAGCCTTTAATCCGCTTCGCTGTTCCTTGTTTCATTATGATTTCTGGAACGCTGTTGTTGGATCCCAAAAGGAACACAACAATCAATAAAATCATTAAATATATAATTAAAATTATAATTTTATTTGTTGTTTTGTGGTTGGGCTATTGTTTTGCGCATGACTTAACATTCAATAGTTTGCGCAATTTTGAAAATTTGAAAAAATGGATATATCAAAGTTTTTTAAAGTTCTTTAACGGTTTAATGCAGGGAAATTTATACACTTTTGCGCCTTGGCTTTGGTATTTACCCATGTTAATTAGTTTATATATTTTAACTCCAATATTAAGAAAGTTTACGGAATTTGCTGATCGTAAAACAGCTCGTTGTGTTCTAATTATTTTGTTTGTAACAACTTGTATTATTCCTACAATTAATAATTATTTTAATTTTGAAATTGTTCCGGTTACCGAGTTAAGTAGTGTTGTATTTATGTATTTAGTCGGTTATTATATTACTAATACTGATTTTATAAATAGTAAGTTAATTTATATCGGCGGTGTAGTTGGAGTAATTTTTTATTTGATTGGTTGTTATTTTGGAGTTTCCCATCCATTAGATGTGTTTATGGTGCTTGAATCAATGATGATATTAAAGGTGTTTTTAAGTCATAAAATCAAGATCAAAAATAATTCATTCTTTAATTGTATTGCTAAGTATAGCCTTGGCATTTACGCGACAAATATATTTTGGTTACATGTCTTAAAAGTTGCTAAAATCCACTTTACACTATTGCCAATATTTATTGGTGAGTTTATGGTTTTTGCTTTTACATTAGTAATGTCTTTATTAACAAGTATGATTCTGTACCGGTTACCATTAATCAAAAAATTGTTCACAAAATAAAATATTTCTATCCTTAATTTTTGTAACATTTTTTGTACTTGCAATATTTTTTCTTTTTTTGTATGTTAATCCTGTATGGGCGTTGACCAAATTGGCCATGAAACTGAAAATAATGATGACAGAGTAGAGGAATCATCGTCAATTTCTGTACAACCTATTCCCGAGCTTAAGGGTTTAGCGAACCAGAGAATTGAGTGGATTGTCGTCTTACGTGCGTTGGCGTGTATGGCGGTTGTGATGAATCATGTCATTGGTTGTTGTATTGTTTCACCTAACTCAGTAGGATCTTTATTAAATAAGGTTTTTTTATATCCATTTTGCTTATTTGCTGTTCCTGTTTTTATTATGATTTCGGGATGTTTACTGCTAAACCCAAAACGAGAAGTTAGTCTTAAAAAGATTATATCTTATATGCTTAGAATAATGTGCTTGGGTGCTTTATTTGGTTTTTTTTATTGTTTATCAAGTAATCTTTATACTTTAAATTCTAAAAACTTTTTTGATTTTATTACAAAATTACCGACAGTAATTTTTCATAGTTGTAAGGATTTAATTTTAAATGATGGTAGTCATTTGTGGTATTTGGTCATATTGATCGGATTATATGTTGTAACTCCGGTCTTGCGAATTTTCGTTAAACACGCTGATAAAAAGACTTCTTTATTTATATTGTTATTATTATTTGTAACTACTTGTGTCATACCTACAATTAATGACTATTTTGACATTTATATTTTTACCTTTGCCAATGTTGATAAATTTATTTTTATTTATTTAGTTGGTTATTATTTAGCTTATACTGATTTAATTAAGGATAAATATATTTATGTATGCGGGATTATAGGTATAGTATTTTTTGTAATTGCTTGCTGTTTTGGCGTTTCAGATCAATTAGATATGTTTATGATTTTAGAAGCAATGATGATTTTTAGAATGTTTTCTAGTGGTAAATTAAAAATAAAGAATAATAAAATTATTAATTGTCTATCTAAATATAGTTTAGGTATTTATCTTATTCATCCTTTTTGGCTTGATCTTTTGTTAAATTTGAAAATACATATTACAATATTTCCGATATTCGTAGTTGAATTTATTTTCTTTTTTTATGCCATGATTATGTCATTGCTTACAAGTATGATTTTGTATCGTTTGCCGTTGATTAAAAAATTATTTGTGAAATAATAGATTTCTATTTTTAATATTTGTGATATCATACAAAGATGGAAAATCCAATGTCAAAAGTTAATATCAACTGGTTCCCAGGGCACATGGCCCAAACTTTAAAAATGATTGATGTCGAGCTAAAGAATTGTGACGCCATTGTTTATGTTGTTGATGCGCGTTGTGCGCGCTCCTGTATTAATCCACAGTTCGATGATTTTGTGGGGCGTAAACCGGTCTTGTTTGTCTTAAATAAAATTGATTTGGCACCAAATGGCATAAAGGAAAAATTTATTCAATCTTTACAATTAAAAACCCCGTATGATGTGATTACACGCAATTCTGTAAAGAGTGGTGGAACACAATCGGTCATTAATGCTTTACAAAAATTGTTGGCCGAACGCATTAAAGCTAAACTAGCTCACGGGATTACTAAGACTTTGCGTGTAGCCGTGATTGGCGTTACAAACTGCGGAAAATCAACATTCATTAATAATATGACAAACAAGGGTAAGACGCAAACAGGAAATCGTCCGGGTGTAACGCGCACAAAACAATGGGTATCAATCACTGATAATCTTTGGTTGCTCGACACTCCGGGAACGCTGTGGCCGTCTTTTACAAACCAACAAGTTGCGCGTAATTTGGCATATGTTGGTTCTATTAAAGATGACATAGTGGATACTATTGCACTGAGTCAATCACTTCTTGCAGATTTGACAAAATTGCAACCAGAGGCCGTTTTAAGCCGTTTTGGTGTAACTTCGTTTGAAGAAATTGCGAAAAAGCGTGGTTGTATCTTACGCGGTGGAGTGTTAGATGTACAGCGTGCAGCAAAGATGATTCTAACGGAATACCGTGAAGGAAAGATTGGTAAATTTAATTTGGACGAATTGCTATGACGGATAAACAAACTTTCAATCAAGAGTTTGGTGAGTATGGCGAAGATATTGCCAGTCGCTTTTGTTGTAAACAAAATTTTAAAATTATAAAACGCAATTACCGTTGCCGCTTCGGTGAAATTGATATTATTGCGCAGCAAGGCAATACCTTACATTTTATTGAAGTAAAAAATCGTTCTCGTGATTTAATTCCAGGACGATATGCTGTCAACGCAAACAAACAACGCCATATTCGCCAATCGGCGCAAAATTATTTGTTGCAAAATGATTTAGCGAATGAATGCCTGGTCTCGTTTGATGTTATCGAAATAACGGACGGGCAGATTGAATTTTTAGAAAATTGCTTTTATTAAAATAATGCGATTAATAGCAAATCAAATGCATTTGTCGCATTACAATTTGAAGCTATGTTTCTTTGAATTTTTGCTAACGCATGATAAGCAGCAAGTTTCTTATTTGTTGATAATTCAGCTGTTGCAAGTTCGCGATTAAGCGCATCCAGAGCAAGTACTAAATTTTCTGGTTTCGCCAAAACAGGTAAATAATTCATTGCGGTTTCAATTCTGGTTGCAGTAATTAATTGTCGAGCAGCGCTGGTGATTGCAGTATAATCCGGATTGTTTGCAGCCATTAATTTTAATGTTTGGTTATCATGAGTATTGTGATAATGAATAATACAGCGACTGCGAACGGTTGATAAAATACGGTCTAAATTTTGACACAAGAAAAGCACTGTTGTGTCAGTGGCTTCTTCAATGGTTTTTAATAACTTGTTTTGGGCGTTACTGTTCATTAATTCTGCTTGAAAAACAATAAATAACTTTTTACCAGAAACCGATGCTAAATTGAATTGGTCAATCATGTTATTGATTACATCAACTGTGATTTCTTTTTTGTCTTCAGATTTTTTCACCCAAAATACATCGCTTGGATTATATGTCTTTGCATGTTCTAAAACAGCTTTTTCGGTGCTAACTGGATCGTTAGTAACAATTAAATAATTCATTCAAGCTCCAATGCCTTTTTGATTTTTTCGTGAATTTCGTCTGGTGTTAAGATTTCATCAAATTCATTTAAACATTGGATTTTTGACCAGCCGAAAACTTCACTGGCTTCAACGCCAGCATTGTAGGCATTGATTAAATGATTCATGTTCGCTTCGTGAATGTCTTTGTCAAATTCTTCGCCGATTTTTAATTGGCCGCGTTTGTTAATCAATTCCATCGCTTTTGAAGCGGGTAAATCAATAAAGATAACTTTGTCAGTGCGGGGTAGCTTTAAAACATTAAACTCAAAATCATCGACCCAGCGAATAAAAGTTTCGCGTTCTTTACGCCCTTGAATTTTACCAGCTTGGTGTAACATATTTGATTGTACATAACGGTCAAATAATATGATTGAATCCGGTTTTAATTCGCGCAATAATTTGGTCATTTTGCATATGCGGTCAGCGGCATATAAAGTGCTGGCTTGATACGCATCGAGTACATTTGGGTCGTCGCCAAATTCTCCGGAAAGATACATCTTAATTGGTCCCGAACTTGGACTGTCATAATCCGGAAAGGACACAACATGAACATCAGCGCCTTTACCTTTTAAATAATCGTAAAGTTTTTTAATTTGAGTTTTTTTCCCAGAACCGTCGGTTCCTTCAATCGCATATAATTTCATAAGCACAACATTGTAAAGCATATTCATGGAAAATGACAGCAATTTTTTTTGTTATCATGATTGCCTCTTGCGTGTGGCTGTTATTTCAAAACCCCAGCGCAATCTTGTCGACCGCTTTGGATGCTGTTATGGATTCTTTGTCTTTGGCTTTTACTTTGGCAGGTATTTATATTTTCTGGATGGCAATCGTTGAAATTGCTACACAATCTGGCTTAATTGATAAAATTGCCAAATTACTGAAAAAGCCAATTAAATTTTTGTTTGGTAAACAAAGTGATGAAGTTAATTCACACCTGGCGACTAATATTGCCGCTAACTTAATTGGTGCATCGGGGGCAGCTACGCCTGCCGCTATTAACGCTATTGAATGTATGTCAGAACCAGAGCAAACCAAAGCTTCGCCGCCAATGATAATGCTGTTTATTTTGGCTGCCACCTCTTTGCAAATTATACCGACAACAATTATTGGCATCTTACAAGCTAATGGAAGTAGTAATCCAGCTGGTATAATTTTGCCAACTTTAATTGTGTCCAGTTTAGCCACTATAGTGGGGGTATTACTTGTAAAAGTTTTTTGTCGTCAAAGACACAAGGATGGTAAATAAATGGCATTGTATATTGTCCCGCTATTTATCTTGTTTATCTTTGTTTATGCTTGTATCAAACATACAGACGCTTACAGGGGCTTTGTAAAGGGCGCTAAAGACGCAATAATATTAATCTTTGATATTTTACCATACATTGTTGCCATTCTTGTAGCGGTGAAATTGTTTGAGGTTTCTGGGCTTTTGCGCGTACTTTGTGATCTTATGGCTCCCGTGTTTCACTTACTTGGTGTCCCCAGTGAACTTGCGCATTTTGTTTTCTTAAAACCTTTCAGCGGAGCAGGTTCTATTGCGCTTTATAATGATATTATCGCTGCTTATGGTCCCGACAGTTACATCGCAAGGGTCGCCAGCATTATTGCGGGAAGTAGTGATACAGTCTTCTATATAGCAACGATTTACTTCTCAAAAACCAAGATTAGAAAACTTGGCTGTGCCATTCCCATTGCGTTGTTTTGTACTTTTCTGGCTGCTATTTTGGCTGCTTGGGTTTGTCGTATTTTTTAAAAAAGCCCCGCACGGAGCAGGGCTTCTTGTTTGGTGCCTTCGCGCGGAATCGAACC
>JAFYKU010000110.1 GCA_017537405.1 Clostridia bacterium | reverse complement strand
TTATTCGATTTCGTTAGTAAATCACCCCAAACACCCAAACGCGATGGGTCATTTAAATCCAGCACAATTAACAAATCAAAATGTTCCTTGTCCGCATGCAAGTTAAATTCTTTCAATTTTCGAATATAGGAAAACTTATCAGAAATTTCTCCATCAACAAAAATAGAAACATCTTTACCTTGACTTTCTAAAGCTTCCGCTACCGCAGCACAACAACCAATACAATCTCCATCTGGGTTATAATGCCCGACCACAGCAATCGTTTGAGCATCAGAAATCATTTGTTTAATCTTTGTTACTTGCTCTTCGAATTTCATTTTTTACCTCTTGCTAATTCCGCCAATAATTGATTAATACGATCCGCATTATCTTGTCCTTTATCTTGAATAAAAACCAAACGCGGAATACGGCGTAAATTAACCACCTTGGCAACTTCGCTACGAAAGAAACCGGTAGCTTGTTGAAAGTCAGCTAAGTGGCCGGTCACATAAACATCACATACGCTACCATCATCGCTCAACTCGGTACGCAAAATTGTTGCTTCACGCAAACCCGGATGATTGACTTTTGTCATCAAAGTATTTGATAACGCACGATATAAATCGGCGTTAATTCGTTCTTTCGCAATACTTTTCATGTTAGAACTTGTACTCCTTACCATTGAAGATGATTGGCTTTTGTTTTTCTCCAATGACATCAAAGATATCTCCAACTTTTAATTCGGGTGCGTCTTTTAATTTGATACCACACTCCGCCCCTTTCAACACTTCTTTTTGGTCGTCGGTTTTAACTTTCAAACTGTCAATTTGGTATTTACCGAGTTCATTTTTGCCGCGCATTAAAATCACAGTTGCATTTCTTGTAACTTTACCATCTAAAACATGACACCCAGCAATTTGCCCCGCAGCCGAACTCTTAAACAAAGCACGAACCTCAACTTTACCATAATGTTCAATTTCGTATTGCGGAGTAAACAAACGAACCATGCGTTCTGTAACAAAATCAAACAATTCATAAACAACATTAAATGAATGGATTTTTACTTTCAAACGATCAGCATTCTTTTGAATAGGCGAACTGGTTTTAATATTAAAGGCAATCACTAACGCATCTGTAACAGAAGCCAAATCCAAGTCATTATCAGTTACAGTACCTACGCCTTTTGAAATGACCGAAACATGAACTTCCTCACTTTGAATATTCGCCAAAGTTTGTTCAATTGCTTCCAAACTACCCGATACATCCGCTTTTAAAATAATATTTAATTGTTTCTTGTCGGTAATCTTCATCGCAGCAAATGGATCAAATCCTTGAATTGATTTACCCATACCAGCTTTCATGATTTTTTCTTTGTTTTTGCGTTCGGCAACAACTTGTTTCGTTAGTTTTTCATCTACAACATAAACATCAACACCAGCCGTTGGAACTTCGGTGAAACCAATTACTTGAACTGGCATTCCTGGTGTTGCTTGCTTAATGGTACGCCCAAGGTCGTCTTTCATCGCGCGCACTTTGCCACTGGTGGTACCAGCAAGTAAAGTATCCCCTACTTTCAAAGTACCATTTTGTACCAAAATTGTCACAACCGCACCACGCGTTGGATCCATTTTGGCTTCAATAATCGCACCACTAGCTTCCTTATCATAGTTTGCGCGATAATTATTAACATCAGCTAATAGTAGGATCATTTCCAACAATTGATCAACACCTTCACCGCTAACAGCTGTTACAGGCATAATCATAGTGGTGCCTCCCCATTCTTCCCCAATGATGCCGTGTTCGCTTAATTGGCTACGCACTTTTTCTAAATTAAATTCTTTTTTATCACATTTAGTTACAGCAACAATCAGTGCTAGGTTTTGATTTTGAATGTGTTGAATTGCTTCTACAGTCTGTGGCATAACACCATCATCTCCAGCCACAATCAAAACTGCGATATCGGTAATCTTTGCACCACGCGCACGCATCTTATCAAAGGCAGCGTGTCCCGGAGTATCCATAAATGTAATTTTACGATTACCAGCCACTTCTACTTGATAAGCACCAATATGTTGAGTAATACCACCACTTTCACCAGAAGCGACAGAGCTGTGACGAATGCGGTCTAATAATGTCGTTTTACCATGGTCAACATGTCCCATAACCGTAACAACTGGTGGACGAGATTGCAAATTCTCATCGTTTGAATCAACTTGGTGCATCGCAGAAACTATTTCTTCCGAAGTCTTCTTGTTACTGCGCTCTAATTTGACACCAAACTCTTCAGATACCAATGAAGCAGTATCAAAATCAATCACACTATTAATAGTACACATTTCCCCCAAAACCATTAGTTGCTTAATGATTTGGTTAACTGGTTTACCAATTTTTTCGGACAAAGTTTTAATTGTCAAATCATCGCCGTCAATAACCACAATGTTAGACTTTTCCACTTTGACCTTTGTATCGTTTTCTTTACTTTTTTTCGTACGGAAAACACGCGTTAACATGCGCTCTTCAATTTCTTGTTCTTCTATAATACCACGACGCAATAATGCACGACGGTCCATAGCTCCGCGTGGTTCTTCTCCGCCAGTATAACTCTTGCCTTTGCGTTTATTGTTGTCGAAGTTGTTAGGCTTAGGCATAAACTTTTCGGTTGGGCGAGGCAAGAACCCCACACCGCCACGAGTTGCCCCCACAGCAGCATTCGGACGCGCAGCTGTCCCAACAGGATGCTTTGCACCATAACCATTAGCCGTTGCTTGACCAGGAGTCCAAACACGGTGTGGCATGCGTTGAGCTCCACCATTGTTATTATTAAAACGCCCATCACGATTAACACGGTTAAATGGTTTTTGAACATTATTTGAATTATTACGGCGCATACTAGTATCTGGAGTTCCAGGACGCCCAAACAATCCAGATTTCTCACCATAAGATTTCTTAGAAACCTCAACCGGTGTTTTTACTGATGCAACCGGATTTGGAACGACTTTTGGCATAACATTATTAGCAGGTGTACTTTTACCACCAGCCACTTTCGCATCATATGCCTTCTCGGCACTTAATTTTTCGTTTTCACGCTGCTTAATTAAGTCCGCATATTTACCTTGATTAATTATTTTACGAGCTTCGTCTTCTTGCTTCTTCAAATCATCTTCAATTTTTTGACGCAGGTTGACCAAAACGACTTCCAGATTTCCACGAGTTTGGCGACATCTTTCCCTTAAATTTTGAATTTCAGGTACTAAATCACCAATCGTCTTAATCTTTTCTAAAACTGCCATAACTTAGATTATATACCTTATTTTAATTATATGCAAGTCTTACATAACCAAGTTAAACACCTGTATGTCCGAAGCCACCTGTACCGCGCACGGTATCACTTAATGTATCACTTAATTGAAAACAAGCTTGCACATAAGGCATAAACAACAGTTGCGCAACACGATCACCGTTATTCACTGTACGAACTTGGTTACCATGATTATGCAGAACCACGACAACTTCACCACGATAGTCAGAGTCAATAATGCCGACTTTATTGGCCGGAGCCAAATCTTGTTTACAACTTAAACCACTACGCGCACAAACAACACCTACCAAGCCAACAGGAATTTCGAAAGCCACACCAGTCGAAATTACTTTAGTTTCGTGTGGGGCGATTGTTACAGGTTCAGACAATACGGCATATAAGTCTGCACCAGCCGAACATACGGTTCCATAGGTAGGCACTTTTGCACCTTCAACCAAAAGTTTCACTTTAATATCCGCATTTATAACGGCATCAAATTTTTGTTTGGATTGCTTCAATTTCATTGTTAAATTCTCCTTTGTTTTTATTCATTTTGCCATAACACAACATCTTTGTTTTTAAGTGTTGCAGCAATATCAATTAGTCTTTGATTCGACGAGCCACGGAACTTTAACATTGGATTTGCCAATGCTTTTTCAAACAACCCATCCACCAAAACATCAACATAATCAAAGATTTCGCGCTCCTTAATGTTTTCAAAAGTAAACCCCGTCCAAACCCACAAAGATTTGTCTGGATATTTTTCCTTAAAGGCATGAGCAATTTCTGTTGTGCCAGCGATGTTCTTAGGATGTAATGGCTCTCCACCCAGAATGGATAAACCTTTCACATAATCGGCACCACACAATTGTAGTAAATGTTCTAGCACTTCTGGTGTAAACTCTTGTCCCCCATTAAAGTCATGAGTTTCCGGATTAAAACAATCCGGGCAATAGAAAGTACAACCCTGCAAGAAAATTGAAACACGAACACCGGGTCCATTCGCAATATCCATCTTACGAATTTTATTGTAACGAATCATTATGCGTCCTTATTATCCAAATGCAAAACGCGCTCTTTAATTTCTTGTGTACGACCTTTGTTCCAGAAATTAGTACCAATATAACCACAAGTACGACGAGCAACATTCAACTTTGAATGGTCGCGATTACCACAAGCTGGACAATACCATTCAAATTTATCATCAATTAAGATTTCGCCATTAAAGCCACATTGTTGGCAATAGTCAGATTTGGTATTAATTTCAGCATACATAATATTGTCATAGATAAAACGAATGACTTCCATAACCGCGTCTAAATTATTAGTCAAGTTTGGTGCTTCAATGTAAGAGATTGCACCACCTGGGCTTAAGCGTTGGAATTCGCTTTCTAATTTTAATTTAGAGAACGCATCAATTTCTTCAAAAACAGGAACATGATAAGAGTTAGTAATATAGTTACGATCCGTAATATCTTTAATAACACCGAAACGGCGTTTTAAGTTTTTTGCAAATTTGTAAGTAGTACTTTCAATTGGTGTTCCATAGACACTGTATGCAATATCTTCAGCAGCCTTCCATTCAGCACATTTATCGTTAAGGCGTTGTAAGACGGCTAAGCCAAATTTTTTGCCTTCTCCGTTATCTGTATGACTGTGGTTTGTCATGTATTTTACGCACTCATATAAGCCGGCATACCCCAATGAAATTGTTGAGTATCCACCATGTAACAATTCATGAATACTTTGTCCTTTTGGCAAGCGCGCCAATGCTCCGTGCTGCCATAAAATTGGGGCAACATCACTGGTAGCTTTGGCTAAACGCTCGTGACGGATTTGTAACGCTTCGTGACAAAGCTCCAAGCGTTCGTCCAAAATCTTCCAGAATTTTTCCATATTCTTTTCCGAAGACAACGCCGCATCAACCAAGTTAATCGTAACGACACCTTGGTTAAAACGACCATAGTATTGTGGTTTGCCTTTCTTATCGACATAAGGTGTCAAGAAAGAACGGCACCCCATACATGGATAACATTGTCCTTCACCATTTGCATCAATCTTTAATTGCTTCATAATTTTTTCCGAGATATAATCTGGAACCATGCGTTTTGCTGTACATTCGGCAGCCAACTCGGTTAGGTAATAATACTCACCCTTCGGATTCATATTGCACTCTTCCAAGACATATAACAACTTGGGGAAAGCTGGCGTAATGTAAACGCCTTTTTCATTTTTCATACCATGAATGCGTTGGCGTAAAAACTCTTCAATAATCATTGCCAATTCTTTTTTGTATTCTTTGGTCTCTCCCAAATACATACAAACCGACAAGAATGGAGCTTGACCATTGGTTGTGGTCATTGAATTAATTTGATATTGGAAAGTTTGAACACCATCGGTAATTTCGCGTTTAATATCTTCATCAGCGAACTTCTCGCATTGTTCCTTTGATAAACCGCGTGCTTTATAGCGTTCCAAATAGCGTTGATAGCTATCACGGACAAACGGAGCCAAGTGCGTCAAAGTGATTGTTGCTCCACCATATTGACTGGAAGATACCGCCGTAATCAATTGTGTTGCAATTGTCATCGCAGTTAAGAAGCGATGCGGTCTTTCAATCATAACACCATTAATATTGGTGCCGTTGTTCATCATATCTTCTAAGTTAATTAAGTCACAGTTATGTAACGCATTTTGTGCAAAATAGTCTGCATCATGGAAATGGATAATGCCGTCATCATGAGCTTTCACAATTGTTGGTGGTAATAATAAACGGCGAGTAATATCCGTGCTGGTAATTCCAGCAATATAGTCACGCTGTGTGGTAACTACACGCGCGTTCTTGTTGGAATTTTCCGTGTTCCAATATTCACTTTCGCCGTTGATTAATTCTTTAATCGCAATATCCGTGGTGTTGCTTTGACGCACCAACTCACGAGTATAACGATAGATAATATATCGTTTTGCTAAATGGAAATGTCCCAAATTCATTAAGCGTTGTTCAATAATGTCTTGAATATCTTCAACCAACAAACGCTTCTTCTTTAAACCGGTAATATAAGCCAAAATTTCTTCAATTTCAGCATCAGTTGCTTGCTCTTTTTCTTCAACCTCACGATTAGCTTTTTTAATTGCAATCTTGATTTTGTTAGCATCAAAGTCAACAATTTTTCCATTTCGTTTTACGATTTTCATGTTTTTTCCTTTTAATGTCGCTATGCGACCGTACATTGATATGTTAGCACAACTTTTTTCAATGTCAAGA
>JAFYKU010000109.1 GCA_017537405.1 Clostridia bacterium | reverse complement strand
GTCGAGTTGCCCGTTGGCGAAACTTCGGCAAAAGCAATGTGTACGATGGATGTTGCCTCTGGTCGCGTTTTATTTGCACACAATGCCGAGCAACCTATGGGTATGGCTTCGACAACGAAAGTGGTAACTGCTTTAACGGTATTGGAAAACTGTTCAGATTTAGATGCTAAAGTTCGCGTAGCGGATGAAGCGATTGGTATCGAAGGAAGTAGCATCTATTTGCAGAAAGGCGAGACTTTGACCATACGCGAATTGTTATACGGTTTGATGTTGCGGTCGGGAAACGATGCGGCGATTGCTTTGGCTTTGGCTGTGGCGCCCACAGTCGCAGAATTTGTGGATATGATGAACCAAACCGCAGTCAAATATGGCGCAACAAAAACACACTTTATGAACCCACATGGTTTAGATGACCCTGACCATTACACAACGGCTTTGGACTTGGCAAAGCTGTCGGCAGTGGCTTTGCGTAATCCAACTTTTGTGGAAATTTGTTCCGCCAAAGAAAAGCGCATTGACGGTCCGGAGATGCCGCGAGTATTACTAAATAAAAACAAATTATTAAAAACTTTAGACGGTTGTATCGGTGTAAAAACTGGATACACCAAAAAGACGGGGCGTTCGTTTGTGGGTGCGCGTGAAGTTGATGGTCAAAAAATTGTATGCGTGGTTTTGAATTGCGGACCAATGTTTCCGGAAACCGCGCAGTTGCTTAAAGATGCAGATATGATTTATCATAATAAAGTGGTTTTAAAAGCAGAAGAAGTTTTTGAAGATAGTTATGGCACCAAAGGATTGGCTTTGGAAGATTTTAGTTATCCGTTATCGGCGGATGAATTAGCAAATTTAGAGATTAAGATTGTTGAAAATGAAGTCATTGTCAAATTGGAAGAAGAAGTTATTTATCGTGGAGTTTGTGTGAATTTGGGTGACGGTTCGCCAGGTGCGAATGCGCGGTAGGTTTGGTGCGAACGAGAGGATTTGAACCTCCAAGAATGCGCTTCTGAGACGCACGCGTATGCCAGTTCCGCCACGCTCGCATATTGGTAGCATAACGCGTTTTACGGGGTTTGTCAAAGTTGTGGTCGGTAATGTGAGAAATGTATTTGTCAAAAAATGGGTTTATGTGTAATTTATAACTGTGGTATTAAAACGCATTGTTATGCATGGCTTCAAATCCTTTGCCGATAAAATCGAAGTTGATTTCGGCAGTGGAATTACAGCAATCGTTGGCCCGAATGGCTGCGGTAAAAGTAATGTTAGTGATGCGATTAAATGGGTTCTGGGTGAGCAAAGTTATAAAGCTGTGCGTGGTAGTTCGATGCAAGATGTTATCTTTAAGGGTACAACCAATCGTAAGATGCAGTCTTATGCCGAAGTAGCGTTAGTGTTTGATAACCGCACCAAAGTTTTTGAAATTGACGAAAGTGAAGTGACAATTTCGCGTAAGTTATACCGTGACGGTGAAAGTGAATATGCTTTGAACGGGCAACCAACGCGTTTAAAAGATATCAATAATTTATTGCATGACAGTGGTATTGACCGTGATGGTTTGACAATTATCAGTCAAGGTCAAGTTGCGGATTTAGTTTCGGCGAAGCCGGAAAATCGCCGTGGTATCTTTGAGGAAGCGGCGGGGATTGCTAAGTTCCGTGCTCGTAAAGATGAGGCTGGGCGCAAGTTAGATCGCACAACGCAGGAATTGGTGCGTGTTAGTGATGTATTAAGTGAAATTGAGCGTAATTTAGGGCCTTTGATGAAACAAGCAGAGAAGGCGCAAAAATACTTGCAATTAAAAGAAGAATTGAAAAAATTAGAAATCAATTTGTTCATTTACAAGTATGACCATGTGGCAGAAGAAAAAGCCAAGGCGCAAGCCGAAGCCGATGAGTTGGATAAACAATTGACCGAATTGCGTGCAAAATTGGAATTGATGGACCGTGCTAGCGCAAACGGAATGCAGGAATTGTCGGCTCTGGATAAAAAGGTGGCCGAATTACGCGATCAGATTTTAGCGTTATCTTTGGATAATCAACGCCAAAGCGGTGAACAATTATTGTACCAAGCGACTGCGGACAGTTTACATCAGGCCGAATTACAACGCGAACAATTATTGTCCAAAAAACAAATGATTGCGAATATTATTGATTCGGGTGAAGGTTTCAAATATAGTGTTAAAAAGTTAATTGAAGAACGCAATAAAAACAGCGAAGTAGCGCGTGCAATTGTGGGTGTGGTTTCGCAAGAATTATCTGTGCCAGCAGAATTAGAAACTGCGATTGAAATGGCTTTGGGTGCGGCTGCACAAAATGTTATTACGCACAATGAAGAAGATGCAAAGCGCTTGGTCAATTTATTGTCGAGTAAAAATTTGGGGCGTGCGACTTTCTTGCCGATTACTGCGGTAAAAGCGCGTGATATTCGACCAGACGAACGCGCAATTTTAAAAGGTATGGGGTCACGCGTGTTGGGTGTGGCAAGTGAATTGGTTGATTACAAGCCTGAAATTGCGGGCGTAATTTCGAATCTGTTGGGACGTGTAATTGTTTGTGATAATTTAGACTCGGCGATTGCGTTGGCGCGTCAAGCAAGTTATGCTTTCAAAATTGTGACACTTGACGGTTCGATTATTGAGCCGCGTGGAAGCATTACGGGTGGTAGCAAGAACGCGGTAACAAATACTTTGTGGCATACCAATAATTTGAAACAAATTGAAAAGAGTTTGGCGGAAGTCGATGCAAATATTGAAACTTTGCGTCATAAATTAAACGAGTTGAAAGCTAATATGAAGGATGTGCCGGTTAAT
>JAFYKU010000108.1 GCA_017537405.1 Clostridia bacterium | reverse complement strand
TTGATGTAAAAGCCTTGATGGGTGACAAGAGTGACAACATCCCTGGTGCTGCTGGTGTTGGTGAAAAAACCGCGGTAGCCTTAATTCAAAAGTATGGTTCGGTTGAATCCGTGATTGAATCGGCGGCAAATAAAAAAGTTAATGACTGTGTTGAGCAAGTTGAAATGTCAAAAAAACTTGCAGCTATTAATTGTGAAGTCCCAATTAATTTTTCACTGGCGGAGTGTCCGTTTGTTTTTCCATTTGACGATAATGTCAAAAAGAAGTTTGAACAGGCCGGATTTAAAAGTCTGCTGCGCCGTGATATATGGGTTAGCGGTGCAACTGTTGTTAAACCGGTACCACCATTGTTTGGCGATGTTAAAGACGAAAGCAAGGCATTAGATGCTGCTGTGTTGCCGGTCTTAAGCAAAATGTCGATTAACGGGATTAAAGTTGATGTAGCGGCTTTAAACGCCTTAGGTGCAATATTGGAAAGTGAAATTGCCAGTTTGGAGGCCGAGATTTTTGCTTTGGCTGGTGAAACTTTTAATATCAAATCTACGCAAGAATTGAGTGATGTCTTGCAACGCAAGCTAGGCGTAAATTTAACCAAGAAAACTAAAACCGGTTATTCGACCAATGAAGAAGTATTGACACAGTTAGCGTCGACTGTACCATTGGCAGCTAAGGTCTTGGAGTATCGCGGCAAGTATAAATTGTATTCGACCTATGTGCGCGGCTATGGTAATGCCGTTGATTTAGAAGGTTTAATCCACACTACTTTTAATATTGACAAAACAGCAACAGGGCGTTTGTCATCAAGTGAACCAAATTTACAAAACATACCACAACGCAAAACAGACAGTGCGAAATTTCGTCAAGTCTTTGTTTCGCGTTTTGAGAATGGTAAAATTCTGTCCGCCGATTATTCGCAAATTGAATTGCGTTTATTAGCAGCATTATCTGGTGAAGAAAATCTAATTAAAGGGTTTAACAGTGGTGCTGATATTCATCGTGAAACTGCGGAAAAGTTGTTTGGTGATACTAATCGACGCCGTGAAGCCAAGACGATTAATTTTGGTATTATATATGGTATATCATCATTTGGTTTAGCTAAAGATTTACATTGTGGATTTCATGAAGCTGCAGCAGTTATTAAAAATTATTTTACGACCTTTCCGAAGGTAAAAGCATTTTTAGATCAATGCGTGGCTAGTGCAAAACAAAATGGTTATATATCAACAATGTTTGGTCGTCGTCGTTATATACCAGAGTTATATGCGAACAATAATAATGTCGTAGCGTTTGCAACGCGTGCAGCAATGAATATGCCGATGCAAGGTAGTGCGGCAGATATTATTAAGAAAGCTATGGTTAACATCGATAAAGAAATGACCGAACGCGGTTTGAAAAGTTTAATGATTCTACAAATTCACGACGAATTAGTTTTTGATTGTGTAGAAGATGAAGTTGAAATTATAAGCGAAATAGTAAAAAGGCAAATGGAGAATGTTGTCCACTTGCCTGTAAAATTAGAGGTTAATGTAAGTGTTGATACTACGCTTTAGTATCAGATAAAACTTTGCGGTTTTGTGCTAAATAAATAATCCCAGATAATAGACAAAAGAATGTTTGAGCGGCCATTAAAACAAAGCCGATGATTGCAAACGCCGTAAAACCGGTCCAATTCGTTGAAATGCAGCCTTGTAATAAAACCCATGGCGTAGCAACAAACGCGATGATGGTCTTAATCTTGCCGAATACATTAGCTGCCAACACGGAACCTTTGGTCGCAGCAATCATACGCAAACAATCGATAGCAAAGTCACGGCAAAGGTTAATCATATAGATGATAACACATGCCCAAATTGGTAAAATGTTTGTCACAATGATTAAGAAAAGACCGCTATAATACAGCATTTTGTCTGCAATAGGGTCAAGCAACTTTCCAATATTGGAAACCAAATTATACTTGCGTGCAATCATGCCGTCTAAGAAATCGGTACCTGCGGCAACCAAGAAAATTGCGATAGCGATAAATTGACTGTAAGGCACAAAGTTTGTCAGATAAAATAAAAAGACGAACGGTAAAAGTGCGATACGAATAATAGTTATGATATTGGGAATATGTTTTGACATATACACCTCCAAAATGTATAATGAGACATACTTAATAAAAAGTAAAGGAGAAAATAACGATGAATGGATTAGCAATTATCCTACTCATCGTGGGTCTGGTATTAGGTGCGGGTATCGGTTGGTTCTTATGTTATATACTCCAATCTAATACAATGAAAAAGAATCGTCTTGCAGCCAGTGAATTGGCAAAGAAAGCGATTAGCGAAGCTGCCACGGTGAAAAAGGAAGCACTCTTAGAAGCTAAAGAAGAAGTACACAAATTAAAAGTCGAATGCGATAACGAAATTAGAGAACGCCGTGCTGAAATTCAACGCATGGAATCTCATATTTTTACGCGCGAAGAACAAATTGGTAAACGCGAAGAAAATCTCGAAAACAAAGAATTGGCTTTGGAAAAATTGCGCAGCCAAATTGAAGAAACCAAAAAACAAGTTCAAAACAATTTGGAAGCTGTGGAAAAAACCAAAGCCGATGCCGTTAGTCAATTGGAGAAAATTTCGGGCTTAACTAAAACCGAAGCCAAAAAATTAATCATTGAGAATTTGACTGACGAAGCTAAAGCTGATGCTGCAAAAATGATTCGTGAAATTGAAGAGGACGCGAAAGAAAATGCGGACAGTAAAGCTCGTGAAATTATTACAAACGCAGTACAACGACTTTCTACAGATACCAGCAACGAAATTACCACATCTTCGGTTACCATTTCGGGTGACGAAATCAAAGGTCGTTTGATTGGTAAAGAAGGTCGTAACATTCGTTCAATTGAAGCCGCAACTGGTGTCGACTTGATTATTGATGATACGCCAGATGTGATTACAGTTTCTTCGTTTGATCCATACCGCCGCGAAATTGCGCGTTTAGCATTGGAAAAATTAATTATGGACGGCCGTGTTAATCCGGCGCGTATCGAAGAAATTGTTGAGCGTACCAAAAAAGACATGGAGCAAAATTGTAAGAATGTGGGTGAGCATGCCGCTTACGATGCTAAAGTCAATGGCTTGCCGATGGAAATTATTAAGCACTTGGGGCGTTTAAAATTCCGTTACAGTTATGGCCAAAATGTTTTGAAACACAGCGTGGAAGTTTCATTGCTTGCCGGTATGTTAGCGGTTGAATTAGGTGCCAACGAACAAGTCTGCCGCCGCGCAGGTTTGTTACACGACATTGGTAAAGCTACTGACCACGAAGTCGAAGGAACCCATGTTTCGATTGGTGTGGAATTGGCAAGACGCTGTAAAGAAAGTGAAGCTGTAATTCACTGTATCGAAGCCCACCATGGCGATGTCCCATATCATTCGGTCGAAGCTGTGATTGTGCAAGTTGCCGATGCTATCAGTTCGTCTCGTCCGGGTGCCCGTCGTGAAAACTTGGAAAACTATATTAAACGCTTGCACGACTTGGAAGACATTTGTAAAGCCAAGAGTGGGGTGGATAAATGTTATGCAATTTCAGCTGGTCGTGAAGTCCGTGTTATTGTTAAACCAGAAGAAGTTTCCGACAGCCAAGCATTATTCATGGCGAAAGAAATTGCGAAAGAAATTGAAAACAATTTACAATACCCAGGCCAAATCAAAGTCAATGTTATCCGTGAAACGCGTGCCATCGAAACGGCTAAGTAAGCGGTTAAAAAGACAACAAAAAAGACTGCCAAATAGTGCAGTCTTTTTTTATTGTTATGCGTCAATGCTGCATTAAATTTTTCCGCCACGAGCTTCTTTGTGTGCGCGTTTACGAGCATTAGCACTTTTCAATTTACGGGCAACGCTTGGTTTTACATATTCTTCTTTACGCTTCATATCAGCGATAATACCGTCTTTTTGAACTTTGCGTTTGAAGCGCTTTAAAGCGTTTTCCAAACTTTCGTTTTCGCCAACGATAACTTGACTCATTTTCTCACCCCGCTTTTAATTTACAAAATAATGGTGATAGTATATGCTGTTTGATATGCAAAGTCAAGCACCGTTAGTCTACATTATCACTTACGGTTGTAAAGTTAATTATTACGAAAGTGAAGCCGTAGCCTCGCAACTGGACGCCATGGGTATTCCAAATCAGATGGTCGCAGACGGCGCTATTTCGCGTCTGCCGCACGCAGCGGGTTTTGTTGTAAATTCATGTGCGGTGACCAGTATGGCGGAAAAGAAGTCCCGTTACGGCGTTTCTAAGATAAAGAAATATCACCCACAGGCTATCTTGGTTGGCATGGGTTGTGCCTTTGGCCGTAAGACGCCGGAAATGGTGGCACTGGAAATCGCGGATAAAATCAAAGCGGGGCAGTCCCGTGTAACCGATACCGTGACTGTGCAACACCGCCGCGAAAAAGCGTTTATCAAGGTTCAAGATGGCTGCCAAAATTTTTGTACCTATTGTATCATTCCGCACCTGCGAAATAAATTATCGTATCGTCCGATTGATGAAGTCGTTGCCGAAATTAAAGCCCAAGGTTCGCATGTAACTTCCGTGGTACTGTGCGGCATTAATTTGTGTTACTACCCGCACTTTGATGAACTGTGTCGCGCTGTTGACGCTTGCGGTATTGCGTGGGAAATTTCCAGTCTGGAACCGCCCATGATGACCGCACAATTAATTGACACACTGCGGCAGTGTTCCCACTTTGTACCGCACTTTCATATTTGTTTGCAATCGGGCAGTGACGCTGTGCTTACCGCCATGAACCGTCATTATACCACTGCACAGTACGCGGAAATCATTGCGTCGCTGCGTGCAGCGTTTATAAACGCTACATTCGGCACTGACTTAATTGTGGGCTTCCCAACCGAAACTCAAGCCGATTTTGAAACGACATTAAACTATCTTCAAACCTTAAAATTGGACCATGTGCACATCTTTCCGTATTCTCCGCGTACCGGTACGCCGGCCGCGAAAATGAAACCTATTCCTAATCATATTGTCACCGCGCGTTTCGACAAAATCCGTTTTACATTATTTCCTTATTATGATAAATAATAGATATTATGGGGAAATTGGGGAATAATTTAAAATCAACAGTCTTTGTTTTAATCGCGATCTTGGCGGCGGTGGCTGCTTTTCCGTTCGCGGCAAATTTGTTTGGAATTAAACAATTAACCAACTACGAAATTTCCAATTTAAAGGCTGTCGATCCTGGCAATGATTTTAATCCTGATAACTTTGTAACCAAAAAGCCCACTCTTTATACTAGTGTAGTATATAATGGTTATATTACCAATCCAATAAAATCTGGTCCGACCTATCAAAGCGGGTTTTCAGCTTCCGTGAGATATAAATTAGTATGTGGTAGTAACGAGAAAATTACTTCAACCGGTTCCGTGAATGGACCAGAGTGTGATAAGTACTTTATTCCAGGTAGTACGACAACGGTTTATTACCAACTAATTTATTCGGGTACGGTTTATGATTCTAGTACAGGTACTTACAAGCCTTACACGAGGAATTCGGTTTGGTCTAAAGTCGATAGTGTTAGTGTGACAAGAGGTAATTCAATAACTGTTACTGTCGACGGTGGTAGACTCCCCTCGACGAATTATGCTTATAGTGCGAGCAATAACAACAAATACCCGTTCTCAAATGTTAGTACATATCACTGTTATGTAAATGATACCGAAGCCGCACATCTCGGTGAAGAGGTTGGAAAAAGCATCAGGTACTTTGCGTCGAAATCGAGTACAGCTGCAGGAGACCCTTCTGAATTGTACGACGGCCCTAACAAAGTCGAAGCTGTATGTGGAGGTACTAACTACTTATGGGCTAAAGTGTTGAGTAACTCATATTCTGATGCCTATAACACTTACCAATACTTAGGTGTGTCCAGGACTGTAGTGAATTTTCCGAACGCGTTTGTAAGTAGTTCGTATTCAGTACTTTCAGGCCGTAGCGCGACAGTACCCTATACTGGCTCGAAATACAAGTATCCTTTCGAAGTTAATGCGACCTTTAAGTTCAATACGGCAAATGTGATATATGTGGCGGTGAATGCTGGGTCTATTGGCTACGATATAGGCGGGTATACGAGTGCGGAGTTGAAAAATTTGGAGTTTAGTGCAGTCGGGACTTACAACACATTTGCTCGTGTGAAAGGTAACCAATATACGAATGATAGCGGCTATGTGATGGTAGACGGGGCGAGTTTTACAATTACCAAATCCGATCTGGCTCCTGGTTATATTACCGGAAGGCCGACAGCGACAAACGGTACATACGGGACTGGTGCAGCATTGTTCTCGGGTTCGGTAACAGTGTCGGATAAATTGGTGGGTGGCGGTAGTGTATCGTACGGTTATTCAACCGCGGCGGGTGCAACCAAACCGTCAACAACTGTAACAAATCTTTCTGATATTACCACGGATTTAGGTGTTGGAACCTATACCTTATGGTACAAAATTACCGGCGACAGCAACTGGAATGACACTACTTGGCTCCAAGACGCTTCTGCGACCGTTTCTCAAGGTGAAGGTACACTGGATGATGGCAACTTGTCTTTTTATACTTCGAATAAGCAATATTACACGGGCAGCAGTATTACTATGTTTACTGCTGGTAAAGCTGCTGGCGGTGTGGGTGGTACCGTTTATTACGCAGTGACAACAACTGGAAATAAACCAAATGACACCAACACGGGTGGTAGTACCAGTTTGCCGACAGTAACTTATCCGGGTACTTACACTTTGTATTACCGTCGTGAATCAAATACGAATTATACAGCGGTGGGGTGGACTAAATCTGGTTTGGGTGAAAAAATAATTTATAAAGCTGCAACCGATATTTCTGCGACCGGACTTTCTGTGGTTAGTTCCACTGTTGCATGGAAGTCGGGCGGTGTTCAGTTATTTAAGGGTAATGGTACCATTACAAAAGGTTCTGGTACGATTAAATATGCATTGTCACTCGGTAAGTCTGCGTCAGATGCTCCCACCGTTACTGGAGAGAGTGATATCACAAAAGTGAAAGCTGCGAATATTGGTACATACTACTTATGGTATAAATTAGAAGGTAAAAAAGTAAATGATATCCAATGTTGGGACGACCATGTTTGGGAGTATACTTATCTTGCTGCTGTGCAAGTGACTGCTGCCGCGTCAAAATTAAAACCAAACACATTGGCGCAATATACTACTACGGCAAAATACACTGGTTCTCCGTTGCAATTGTTTAAAAATGAAGCAGCCTTTGAATATGGTGCTGGTACCATTCTTTATGGTTTGTCGACTAAGTCGGATGTAATGACAATCCCTAATACAACTTACAATACGGCGGCTGCGGCAAAACCAACTAATGCGGGACCATGGTATTTGTGGTATAAATCTACCGGCAGTGGTAACTACGCCGGCACCGAATGGGCGTATTCGGGTATTTCCAATGAAATTGCCAAAGGTGAACAAACTGGCTTTACTTACGGTTGCGCTGTAGCACAAGCTGAATATACCTTTAATAATGAGTATAGGTATCCGTTTAGTGGTAAAATAACCGTTACAACAGGTAACACAGCAACTGATGCAATTACTTATGGGTGGGCAACGACCAGTAATGGTGAACCAACCTCGGATAATACCGCGAAAGCAACAACATCATTGAAAATTAAAAATGCAGGAACATATTATCTGTTATTTAGGGTGGCAGAGAATGATAACTACAAAGATACCGGATGGAAATCGGCAAATAAATCGGTGAAAATTAATCCACAAACTGACCCTAAATTGGACGGTTCAAATATTAGTGTTAAAACTGGTTTGAAATGGAACGGCAGTTCACAATTAGTGTGCCCGAATTCGACTTTGGAAGCGGTTTGTACTAATGGCGACTTGTCGAAATTCGTGTATTGTTTAAATACATCCAGCGCATGGAGCGATGCGACAAAAATTGGCGAATGGGGTACTGTATTGTCGCTTGCTGCAGAGAAACCTGGTACTTATTATATTTTTGCAAAATCAAGTATCGATGAAACAACGGAAAATACATCACATATTGACTCACCAGTTTATTTATCCAAATCGGTTATTATTGACAAAAAAGACAAGTGTGAATTAGAAAAAGATAGTTTGGATGTTGCAACAACTGGCGCCGTATATTTTAATGCTCAAAAGTCACAGACTTTGTTTAAAGGTGCTGGTTATACAGACAGTAACGGAAAGATTCAATACGCACTTGGTTCAAATTCCGCAGCAACAGGCAGTTGGACAACTGATATTACTGCTGTGCAACTTGCAAAAGGCCAAGCAATTGGTACCTATTATTTGTGGTACAAAGTTGACGCAACCGAGTATTGTACCGCAGTTCCCGAGCAGAGGGTTAAATTATCCGACGGAACATATCTCAGCAAAGAAATTTCCCAGCTTGCCGCACCGACATTCACAGCAAACAGTTCGCTTAAAGCACAAAGTTTGACATATAATGGCAGCAGTCAAAAATTATTCGAAGCCACAAGCGTAACAAATGCGGCGGCAAACAGTACGGGTGATGGTGATCAAATTTATTATTATGTGACGGGTACTTCAGCTACGCCAACCGTTGCTGTGACTAATGCTAATGTTAAGACAGATGTTAGTGATTTAGTATCAACAAATGTTGGAACGGGTGAGTTTTACTTGTGGTATCAACAAAATGGTACGACTAACTGTGCAGCAACAACTAAGTGGGTATATTCGGGTCTTTGTACAACCATGGCACGCGCAAGTGTTCATATAACTGGAGATGGAACTGGTACGCTGGCGGCGAATCCGAATTTGATGCCATTTACCAATAGCGCACAAATTTTGTTTACAAGTTCAAAAGTTGCATTAGATAGCAATAATGTAGCCGTAACCGACGGTCAC
>JAFYKU010000107.1 GCA_017537405.1 Clostridia bacterium | reverse complement strand
TGATACTTACGCCGGTCAAGTCGTCGATAATAAAAAACATGGCATTGGGGCTTATGCTTATCAGAGCGGTGCGCGCTATGAAGGTCAATTTCAAAATGACCTAAAACACGGTCGGGGTTTGTATTATTTTACGAACGGAGACATTATGATAGGTACATGGGAAAACGATATTTTGTTGCAACGCAAAATTGTTTATCGTTTTGCAAATACCGATGAATACGAAGGAGAAATAAGTAATAACCAATTACATGGGGTTGGTGTTTATCGCTATCATAATAAAAATATTTATCAAGGTGAATTCCAAAATGGACAGCCACATGGCCAAGGTATTTTAATTTATGCAAGTGGTGGTCGTTATGTGGGTAATTGGGTCAATGGTAAACGACAAGGACAAGGTGTCTTAGATTATGGCGATGGAAATTCATATGACGGTGAATGGCTTAATGACCAACGCAGTGGAAAAGGTTTACAAGTTTTTGCAAACGGGGAAAAATTTGTCGGTGAATGGAAAAATAATCAAAAACACGGCAAAGGTGTTTATCTCTATGCCAATGGTGTTCAAGAAGAAGGCGTTTGGGAAAGAGATGTTAAAATCTAATGTTTTTGTTGTTTTGAATTGCTTGTACGGCTAAGGCATCGCAGCGATTGTTGTATTCGTTGGAACTGTGTCCTTTCACCCATACATAAACTGGGTGGTATTTTGCATTTAAGGCAATGATTTGTTCCCACAGGTCACGATTGGCTACGGGTTTTTTACTTGCGTTCATCCAGCCCTTGACTTGCCAATTATCCAACCAATGCAGATTGTTAGCGTTTACAATGTATTGGCTGTCTGTGTAAAGTGTTACCGGTAGTGTCGTTTCTTTTAAGGCAAGCAAACCTTGAATAACCGCGGTTAATTCCATGCGATTGTTTGTGGTATCTGCTTCAAAGCCTGATAATACGGTTTCAGTGCCGTTATTTGAAATAATTGCACCCCAACCACCAGGTCCTGGATTACCACTGCATGCACCATCTGTATAAACTGAAATTGTATTATCCATTCTTAATTGTAGCGTGTTCGTTTTAATTTTGGCAATTAATAAAAATCATGTTTTTTAAATTTTGAAATTAAAGCCCAGTATAGACCAATCGTTATCAAAAGCGTTACAGGTACGGTATACAAAATGTTATAAGTGCTTGGCATGGGCGATAGCATTAATTCTGCGCCAAAATAGCGGATTGGGTCTAAGCCAAGCAGTGGAATAAATTGGTACAACCATAGACCGCCGAAGCAGGCATTTAAAATAACAACAATTAAATAGCACAGAAGGGAACAGCCAATAATAACAAATGGTTTTGTTTTGATGAAAGAGAATAAACCACAAAGAGCAATAAAAGGTAGTAGTTTCCAAATTAAATTTAAAAAGTAAATCGCAAAATAATTTGCGGGAGACATGACTGCTGGCGTGGTTCCATTAAACAAGAATAAGATGTCTGGACTAATTGATGCATTGAATAATAACAAACCAGATGCCGTAAAAATTCCAGTAAATATCAATAATGCGGTGACAGCTAATACCAAGACAACTGTCATTTTGCATAAAATAATGTGAGTGCGGTTTTTACCTGTTGCGATTGGAGTGATTAAAGTTTTTGTTTGTTTGTCTGTAAAAAAGGCACTGCCTGCCCAGATAATTGTCAAAAACAGAACGATTAACATCGTTATTTCTAAATTGTTAAAAACAAAGTCAAATAAGCTAATTTGTTTACTGTTTTGAGTAAAGATGTTTCCAAAACTAAAAGGAGTAGTAAAATTTTTTTCTGGATTGGATAAGCGATATTCAGCAAGTTTGTATGCTTTTGAAGATGTGGCTATATTAATATAACCATCGAAACCTTCATATTCGGATAATTTGCCGTCATATTCTGAAGCTGATGCTATAGCAGTCCAATAGCGGTTTAGCGCGTAGTCGTAAGCATCGGTATAGTTGCGTGTTTGATTGCTTGGATTTCTCGAAAAAAATGTTTGTAGTTCTAACTTATCTGAAGCGCTTATTTTTTGCACAAAGAACAAGTTGTTTAAAATTGTCTTTAAAGTTTGATTATTCCATGATGGATTTGTATTTTGAAGTCCGTCGGTAATTGCCTTTTTTCGTGCTTCGTCATTTGGATATCCTTCCAAGTATAAACTAAAATATGAATCCAATGATGTCATAATTTGATTAAAATTGTCAATATATTGCTTTTGAATTAATAAATAATTGGTAATGTTTTTATTCTTATTGGTAATGTTTTGATAATGTTCAACATAAAAGGTTGCGAATGAAGTACTCGCTTTTTTGTAATTTTTGATCAGGTCTTTCCCGTCAAATGTACTGGCATTTAATGCCTTATAAGCATTGTTGAAATTATTAAAAGCTATATCAAAGTTGTCGCGATTAATTTCGTCCCAGTTTTTAATTTTGGTTTCTAGCGCGGCGTATTCTGTGGTTGGATTTATCGTTGTGGTCGGTTCCTTTGTAAAACAAAAATAAGTTATGGACATGGACAACATGCTTGTTAGTATGATAACAGTTAAAACCATTAAAGGTGAAACACGGCGTAAGATTTTTTTTAATTCGTAATTAAATAACATTTTGCCCCCATCACAAGTTTGGATTTATTTTAATATATTATTGCTATGAGAACAAGTATAATTGATGTTATCGTGGATACAGGTTTAGTCGGCGAAACCATTTGAAAGTATTAGAAGAAAGAAAAATTAATGGTGAATATTTT